>JBDLVO010000025.1:0-4637 GCA_039804805.1 Pseudomonadota bacterium | reverse complement strand
ACCTGTCACGATTCCCGCCATCTGGCGATGGAGGCGGGCGACGCCGGGGCCGATTACGTCGCTTTCGGCGCCTTCTACCCCACCGACACCAAGCAGGCGCCGACCCGGGCCGAGCCCGAGTTGCTGCGCTGGTGGAGCGATCTGTTCGTGGTGCCCTGTGTCGCGATCGGCGGCATCACCGTCGAGAATTGCCGCCCGCTGGTCGAGGCCGGGGCCGATTTCCTCGCCGTGTCGGGCGGGGTGTGGAATCATCCCGCCGGCCCGGCGGCGGCGGTGGCGGCGTTCGACCGGATTTTCAGGGAGGGGTGACGGCGATGCGGCGGGTCTGCGTGTTCTGCGGCTCGAGTTTCGGCACCCGTCCGGCCTATGCCGAGGCGACGCGGCGGCTGGGGCGGATGCTGGCCGAACGCGGGCTGGAGCTGGTCTATGGCGGCGGCTGCGTCGGCCTGATGGGCGAGGTGGCCGACGCGGTGCTGGCCGCCGGCGGCCGGGTCACCGGGGTGATCCCCGAGGGGATGGTCCGGCGCGAGGTCGCCCACCAGGGCCTGACCGAGCTGCGGGTGGTCGGCTCGATGCACGAACGCAAGGCGACGATGGCCGATCTGGCCGACGCCTTCATCGCCCTGCCGGGCGGGATCGGCACCCTCGACGAAGTGTTCGAGATCTGGGGCTGGGGCCAACTCGGCCTGCACAACAAGCCGCTCGGCTTCCTTGACGTCGAACATTATTACCGCGACCTGATGCTGTTTCTCGACCATGTCGCCGCCGAGGGCTTCATGCGCGCCCGCCACCGCGCCATGGTCGCGATCGAGGCCGATCCGGCGGCGCTGCTGGCGGCGATGGCCGAATTCGAGATGCCGGAAACGATCTGGGATCACGAGATCGGCCGGCGCTGACCGCCCGCCCGCGCGCGGGCATGCGATTTCGCCAACCCTGCCGTCCGGGCGGTTCGGCTTGGAAAAAGCCGGGCCGGGGACTATCCCTGATGGGAACCAACCGGATTTCCCGTCATGACTGATTCCCCCGGCCCGTCTTCCGCCGCGCCGCCGCCGTCGGGCGGCGGCATCGCTCCCGGCAGTCCGGCCTATCGCCGCGCCAATCTGGCGCTGTTCCTGGCCGGCTTCGCCACCTTTTCGATGCTGTACTGCGTCCAGCCGCTGCTGCCCGAACTGGCGGCCGAGTTCGGAGTCAGCCCGGCCCATTCCTCCCTCGCCTTGTCGCTGACCACCAGCCTGCTGGCGGTGGCGATCCTGTGCGCGGCGGCGTTGTCCGAGGGGCTCGGCCGGCGCGGTCTGATGTTCGGCTCGCTGATCGGGGCGGCGGCGCTCAACCTCGCCGCCGCGCTGGCGCCGAGCTGGTCGCTGCTGCTGGTGCTGCGGGCGCTGGAAGGCTTGGCGCTGGGCGGGGTGCCGGCGGTGGCGATGGCCTATCTGGCCGAGGAGATCGAACCGCGCGGCCTGGGCCGGGCGATGGGGCTCTATATCGGCGGCACCGCGCTGGGCGGCATGCTCGGCCGCGTCATCACCGGCCATCTGGTCGAGGCGTTTTCCTGGCGGGCCGCGGTGGGCGGGATCGGCCTCGCCGGTCTGGCCGCCGCGATCGGCTTCCTGCTGCTGCTGCCGCCGTCGCGCAATTTCACCCCCCGGCGCGGCTTCGACCCGCATTTCCACCTTGCCGCCTGGGGCCGCCATCTCGCCAGCCCGGCGCTGCGGCTGCTGTTCGCGATGGGGTTCCTGGCGATGGGCACCTTCGTCGCCCTGTTCAACTACATCGGCTTCCGCCTGACCGCCCCGCCTTACAGCTTCAGCCAGGGCACGCTGGGGATGATCTTCGTCGTCTACGTGTTCGGCATCGCCAGCTCGTGGGCGGCGGGGACGCTGATCGACCGGTTCGGCCGCCGGCTGGTGCTGCCGGTCGCGGCGGTGGCGACCGGTTTGGGGGTTGCCCTGACCCTGCCGGGCGGCCTGGTGCCAATGCTGGCCGGGCTGATCCTGTTCACCCTCGGCTTCTTCCTGACCCACGCCATCGCCTCGGGCTGGGTCGGCCGGGTGGCGGTGGGCACCAAGGGCCATGCCGCCTCGCTCTACCTGCTGGCTTATTACGTCGGCTCCAGCGTGGTCGGCTCCTCGGCCGGCTGGTTCTGGACCGCCGGCGGCTGGACCGCCACCGCCGTGTTCCTGCTGGCCCTGCTCGGCCTGGAACTGCTGGTGGCGCTGCGCCTGCGCGCCGTCACCGCGCCCTGACCGGGTTCGCAGGGCCTTGCGGCCCTGCGCGGAGAGCGCCGAGAGGCAGCGCCTTTCGGCTTACAGCGCCACCGCCTGAAACGCGGTCCGATCGGGTGCCCCCGGCGCGAACCGCCATCGCGGCCGCGCCTCGACCCCAGGAGCCGGCAGCCCGATCATCGCGCTCGACACCGTGCCGAACCCGTCGATGCGGGAGAAACACATCGCCGCCTCCTCACGCCCCGCCTGATTGTCCCCATCCCCCGCCGCCAGCAATGCCGGCCACTCCCCCCAATCCTCCCGCCCCGGATCGGGCGGCACCGCGGCGCGGAAGCGGCCGAGATGGGCGGCGACGCGCGGGCTGGCGGGATCGTCGAGATCGAGCGCGGTCAGCATGTGCAGCCCGGTCGGCACCGGGCGGAGGCTGATCCGCCGGCCGTCATTGCTGAGCCAGCAGGCGTCGCGGTTGTCGGCCACCAGCAGGTTGAACGGACGGTAGGCGGTGGCGGCCAGCCCGGCCAGCGCCTGGGCGGCCTCGGCGGCGTCGGCATGGTCGAGCGCCTCCAGCACCAGTTCGCCGCGTGAACGCTTGCGCGGATCGGGCCCCAGGCTGCCCTGGCGGTTGAGCACCGCCGCCACCACCCCGAAATCGTTGAGGCCGAGCCACGAGCCGCCGGCGAGCAGGTCCTGGCCGGCGACCAGTTCGGGCCGATCGTCCCACCAGCGGCCGGGCCCGCGCCAGGGCCGCCCGCTCATTTCGTCGCGGTTGGCGGCCAGCAATAGCGGCCAGGGGCTGCCGGGGCGGCGGAGCAGGACCAGGGTGCACATCGGTAGAAAAATCCGTTTCGAGGCAAGGCGGAAGCCGATTATAACACGGCGGGCGGCGGATTCGCCCGCCGCCCGCCAATCCGATGCGAGGGAGCGCCCAGCCTCATGACCATTTTCGACGAACGTGAAAAAGCGTTCGAGGCCAAATACCGCCTCGACCAGGACCAGATGTTCAAGATCCGCATGCGGCGCGGCCGGCTGTTCGGGCTGTGGGCGGCCGAGCGGATGGGGCTGACCGGGGCGGCGGCCGAGGCCTATGCCCGCAGCGTGGTCGAGGCCGAGATCGATTATCCCGAGGCGGAAATCCTGCCCAAGCTTGCCGGCGAACTGGCCAATCGCGGCCTCAAGCTGAGCGAGGCGGATTTGCGCGAGCGGATGGGGCAGTGCGAGGCCCAGGCCCGAGCCGAATTGCTGGCCGAACTGGCCCCCTGACCGCCAGCGCGGCGGGTGCCGCCCGGCCCTGGGGCCGGGCGGCCCGCCCGCCGGGGGGCGGGATTACAGACCGCGTTCGAAGGTTTCCGGCGCGCGCAGATAGGCCTGGAACACGTCGGGCAGCTTGCGGCGCAGATCGGCGTCGGGATCGGCCGGATCGAGCCGGGTCGCCGCGATCTTCTCGCAGAAGATCTTGGTCAGTTTCCTGTTGCCGGGCAGACCGAAGATCTCGGCGAACTTGTCCTCGCCCAGCGCGGCGGTGCCGGTTTCAAGGAAGATCGGGATCTGGGCGAATTGCAGACAGCGGATGATCTGGGTGATCGCGTCCGCCGACAGGATGTGGAGGTGGGAGGCCATCTGCTCCAGATCCTTGGCGTTCTGGGTCTCCATCGCCTCGAGCCGGTCGCAATCGACGCACATTTCCCAGAAATTCTCGCCCATCTTGTCGTAGACGGCGTCGCGCAGGAACTCGTAGCGCTCCTGACCGAGGAAGGCGACGCCCTTGGCCGCCAGCGGCTGGGTGTCGAGCATCTCGCGCATTTCGGCGCTCGACAGGATCTTTTTGGCCTGTTCCATGCTGTGGCGGCCGATGTCGGCCAGAGCGAGGATCCCCTCGGCGGTGTGTAGCGAGGTGACGCCGCGGCCGAGTTCGCGGATCAGCCGGGGCGGCAGTTCGGCGAAATAGGGGATCAGCGGCACCTGCCAGTCGTAATCGAGGAAATCCTTGATCGATTCGTAGAACTGGTCGGACTGGGTGGCCTGGCGCTTCGGCACCTCGGCCTCGCTCCATTTGCCGAGTACCAGGGCGGCGACCTTTTCCAGCAGGGTGCGGCTCTCGGGCCTGACCGCCGGGG
Source organism: Pseudomonadota bacterium (assembly GCA_039804805.1). Lineage (GTDB taxonomy): Bacteria > Pseudomonadota > Alphaproteobacteria > Rhodospirillales > Magnetospirillaceae > Phaeospirillum. The sequence goes on along the minus strand of JBDLVO010000025.1, from coordinate 301 downwards.
TGACCGGGGCCTTGTCGGGCGCCGGGGCGAAGCGCTTCTGGGAATAGGCCTTGGCGCCCGAGCGCACCACCATGCTGATGACCTGATCGAGGCTGCGCTCGCAGCGCAGCGGCGCATCGTCGGCGCTGACCGGGGCGCCGGCGGCATCGACCAGGAATTCCTGGAAGCTGTCGCGCTTGGTGCGCACCAACTGGAGACAGGCGTGCAATAGCTCGGGGCTGGCCATCACCGCGACATAGGGGTCGGGGAAGGCGCGCAGATCGGGGATCAGCTCCAGCACCCGGGCGAGAACCGGTCCCTT
>JBDLVO010000024.1:0-3685 GCA_039804805.1 Pseudomonadota bacterium | reverse complement strand
GTGGCCGAGTTCGAGGGCCAGGCCAACCGGGTGCGCGACATCCGCACCGAGGTGATGATCCTGTTCTCGAACAACATCGTGTTCGTCGAACTGTTCCTGCTGTCGCTGCTGGGGGCGATCCCGTTCGTGCTGCCGCTGCTGACCGACGCCTTTTCCGGTTCGGAAACCAAGATCGTCGCCGCGATCCTGTTCTTCTTCGGGCCGCTCGGCAACGTGGTGGGGATGATCCCGACCTTGTCCGAGACCAATGTCAGCGTCGGCAACCTGCGCGCGCTGGAGGCGCAGATCGACGCCGCTTTGGCCCGCAGCCCGGAAAGCGAGGCGCGGCCGAGCCACGACCTGTCCGGGTTCGACCGGCTCGATTTCGCCGGGCTGCGCTTCGCCTATCACGACGCCGAGGGCAACGAGACCTTCGCGGTCGGGCCGGTCGATCTCACCCTGCGGCGGGGCGAGGTGCTGTTCCTGGTCGGCGGCAACGGCAGCGGCAAGACCACCCTGCTCAAGCTGCTGACCGCGCTCTATCCGCCGCAGGCGGGGGCGATCCGGCTCGACGGGGTCGAGATCGGCGCCGGCAACCGCCAGTCCTACCGCGACCTGTTCTCGGCGATCTTCGCCGACTTCCATCTGTTCGACAAACTGCACGGGCTGGCGCAAATCGCTCCCGAACGGGTCGCCGCCCTGCTGCGGCAGATGGATATCGCCCACAAGACCGGCTTCGCCGACGGCCGTTTCACCAACATCCGGCTGTCCACCGGCCAGCGCAAGCGCCTCGCTTTGGTGGTGTCCTATCTGGAGGACAAGCCGATCGCGGTGTTCGACGAGGTGGCGGCCGACCAGGATCCGCCGTTCCGGCGCTATTTTTACCATACCCTGCTGCCCGACATGAAGGCGGCGGGCAAGACGGTGGTGGTGGTGTCGCACGACGACCGCTATTTCGACGCCGCCGACCGCGTGCTGCGGATGGAATACGGGCGGCTGGTCGAGATCGCCCCGCTTGCGCCGGGCGGCGCCGGCGACGACACTCGGGGAGGCTGACCGATGACCGTGCTCGAACGCTGGATCGACGGACGGCGGCAGGCGTGGCGGACCTTCCTGCGCGCCAATGCCCCGTTCCTGGTGGTGGGGCTGGTGCTGACCGCCTTCACCGCGGTGTTCTTCTTCGACCGGGTGGTGGTGTCGGTCCATTCCGGCCAGGCCGGGGTGCTGTGGCGCCGTCTCGGCGGCGGTACCGTGCTCGACAACGTTTACGGCGAAGGGCTGCACCTGCTGCTGCCGATCAACAAGATGTACGTCTACAATCTGCGCAAGCAGCAGTTCAGCGATTCGATCGACGCGCTGACGGTCGATGGCCTGACCATCAAGGTGCAGTATTCGGTGCGCTATTTCCTGGCGCCGGAAACGCTGCCCTCGCTGCACCAGACCATCGGGCCGGATTATGTCGGGGTGGTGATCCGCCCGGAGATCCGCTCGGTGGTGCGCACCATCTTCGGCCAGTACAAGCCGGAGGACATCTACACCAGCCAGAAGCTGATCCAGGAGCGGGTCAGCGAGCTGTCGAAGATCCGCCTCCAGTCACGCTTCATCGATCTCGACGACGTGCCGATCGAAAGCATCTCGCTGCCGGCCCGCATCTCCGACGCGATCGAGACCAAGATGGCCTACCAGCAGACCGACGCCGGCTACACCTTCCAACTGTCGATCGCCCGCAAGGAGGCGGAGCGCAAGCGGATCGAGGCCGACGGCCTCGCCGTCTACAACACCACCCTGTCCCGCAGCCTGTCGCCCCAGGTATTGCACTGGCAGGGGATCCAGGCCACCCAGGATCTGGCCAAGTCACCCAACGCCAAGACCGTGGTGATCGGCGCCGAGCGCGGCCTGCCGCTGATCCTCGGCCGGGAGTAGCGGATGGGACGGATCCTGGCCGGGATCCTCGGGCTGGCGGTGCTGGCCGGGCTGTGGGTCGCGTTGGAACCGCAATGGCGTTCGCTCGAATCGGCCGGAATCGAGCGTTTCGCCGAACTGGAACGGCCGCGGGACGAGGTGCTGGTCGGGGTGAGCTGGCCGTTCGCCCTGCGCCATGACGGCATGGCCGACGGGCTGGAGTTGGCGCGGACCGAGATCAATCAGGCCGGCGGCATCGACGGGCGGACGCTGCGGCTGGTGCTGCGCGACGACGGGGATGACTGGCCGACCGCGCGCCGGATCGCGCTCGACTTCGCCGCCACGCCGGAAATGGTCGCGGTGATCGGCTATTTCAACGACGGGGTGGCGATCCAGGCGGCGACGCTTTACGAGCGGGCCCGCCTGCTCAACCTGCTGGTCAACATCAACGTCCCGGCGGTGACCGCGCACGGCTACCAGTACGTGGTGCGGATGGCGCCCACCACCAACCACATCGCCGCCCTGCTCGCCCGCTCCGGCCCCCGTCGCGGTGACCGGCAGACCTATGCCCTGCTGTGGGACAGTGGCGCCTACGGCCAGGATTTCGCCTCGGAATACCGCCTCGCCCAGGACGCGCTCGGCGGCCGGATGGTGTTCCAGTGGCCCTATGCCCGCAAGCGCGAGGATTTCCGCCTCGCCGCCAATCTGCTGAAATCGGTCGATGCCGACGTGATCGCCTTCACCGGCAGCGATCTCGACATCATCCGCTTCCTGCGCCGCGCCGACGGGGTCGGCCTGACCGCACCGATCGTCCTGCCCGACGAAGCGTCGGAAGGCATCCGCGCCGGGGCCGGCGCGGCGGTGCGGCGGGCGCGCTTCCTCACCCTCTACAACCCGGCCGATCCCCGGCCGGAGAACCAAGGCTTCGTCGCCGCCTTCCGCCAGCGTTTCGGGCGTGATCCCGACACCGCGGCGGCGCAGGGCTACGACGCGGTGCGGATCCTGGCCGTCGGCATCCGCCGCGCCCATTCGCTCAATCCGCTCGATATCGCCTACACCATCCGCTACATGCCGCTTCTGCGCGGTGTCATCGCCGATTACAGCTTCACCCCCGAGGGCAGCCTGATCGAACAGCGGCTGTTCCTGCCGCAATAATACCAAGCCGAGGTGAGGGGAACTCATCGCAGCTTGGTTCGGCCCAAGGGGCCGCGCGCCTTGTGGCGCGAAAGCCAGACGACTTCCCCTGGCAGGGCTGGTGACGGCAGCCCGGCCCGGGAGAAGAGGTCAGAAAAGTTCGATCGCGTTTTCGTTGTTGCGGTTCATATGACTGCACCGGGCGGCAATGTCAGCGCCCGAGACATGCAGAATGACCGCCATGTCGTCATCGGCCGACGACATCTCGTCGGCGATCTTGTTGTACAGGTCGAGAACCACCTGCCGACCAATTTGGTCTTTAAGTTTGCTGCAACCGTAAGTGCTGTCATCATAATCGATGCGAACAGTAACAAGATTACAGCAATTCGGGCATTTACGAGAGCAAAGAGCCATTTCCGCCTCCTGGGCCGACCTTCCTCCGTCGTCCCCCGGAATTGCATCGATGACTAAGTGTATGTTAACTAATTCGCACAAAACAACATTTTTCTGGCGCTGCCATCATTCTTTTACTTGCCGTTTTATTGAAAATTTTATCCTTTTTTGTACCAACGGCGAACACGACACCCCCGCCAGAAACGCGACGGGCGGGCCAGGGAAACCCAGGCCCGCCCGCATCGACGCGAGGAAGCGACGATTACTTCGCGGCGCT
>JBDLVO010000023.1:0-4278 GCA_039804805.1 Pseudomonadota bacterium | reverse complement strand
GACCATTGGCTCGACCGCGCCCGCTCCGGGCCCGCGGCCGCCCTCTCCGCCATCGGCGCGGCCGCGCCGCCGACGCTTCAGCTCAGATTGCCGCCGCCGGGTCCGGCCGAACCTTCCGCCCCCGCGCCAGCGGCGATGGCGCCGGAAGCGGTTGCCCCGGTACCGGCCGAACCAGCGGCCGCGCCCGCCCCCCCGCCCCCGGACCGCGAAGGAAACCGCCCAGAGTGACGACGCCACCGCCCGCCGCCCCCGTTTCGCTTCCGCCCGCGCTGCGGCTGCGGATCAAGGCCCTGCTCGAATCCGGCCTGAGCCCGGAGGAGGTGGTGGCCCGCCTCGCCGAGCCTGGGCTCGGTCCGGCCGGGTCCACCGCCGACCCCGCCGCCACCCTCGGCGCGGCGGTCGAAACGGTGGCGACGGAACAGCAGGCCGCCGCCGCGCCGGAGCGGATGGCGGCGCCCGCCCCGCCACCACGCGAGCCGGCGGCGGGGACCGCCCCGGTGTCGCTGCGCAACGACGCCAAGCGCCTGCTCAGCGTGCTGGCCGGGGCGTTGCAGGCACGCGAGCGCGGCGCGGTGATCGAATTCATCGCCGCCCGGCGGGGCGAGGGCACCTCGACCATCGCCCGCGATTTCGCCCGCGTCGCCGCCCAGAGCAGCGAGCGGCCGGTGCTGCTGCTCGACCTCGACTGGGTCAATCCCTGCCAGTACGACCATTTCAGCCGCGCCGCCGCCACCGCCGACGGCGCGCCCGGGCCGGCGGTCGATCTCGGCTTCGACCCCGCCTTGCTGCTGCGCTACACCGACCGGACCCTGCCCCAGCCGCCGGCCCGCACCGCGGTCACCATCCACCGCATCGGCGCCACCGCGCTGCACGTCACCCGGATCGGCGCGGCCGCCCCCGGCGCGGCCCCACCCGGCGGCGGCCTCGGCTTCCCCGCCTTCTGGGACCGGGTGCGCGCCACCGTCGGCCTGACGGTGATCGATGCCCCCCCGGTGTTCGGCTCGTTCGACGGCCGGGCCGTCAGCACCACCGCCGACAAGGTCGTGGTGGTGATCGAGGCGGAAAACACCCGCGTTCCGATTGCTCAGGAATTGATCGGCCGGCTCAACGGCCAGGGAGCCGACATCGCTGGGATCGTCTTCAACAAAAGAAGAGTCTATATCCCAAGATTTATCTATCGATGGCTGTGATTTGCGCCTCCCTCCTCACAGGGTGCCACTAGAAATCACATTTCGATACATTAACAAATACACAGTAAACCAAAGAACAAATCACGCGCCGTGACAGGACTCGCTCTGCCACCCACGCGAGCAGACCGCCGCGACAGATCATCATTCCCTGCCTCATCCCGTCACAGCCCGCTCCGCCGGAGGGAGCAATCCCATCGCGTCGCGCGGTTGATGTCCGATGGCATTCTACTTAAAGCACAAGGATCTATGCATTTACGCCTGATTATCCCACCCGAATGGGACCGTTAAATTCGTATAAATTCCGACAAAATTGGGATATCTTTTGCGCGATGGGCGGGTTTGGCTCCACCGCCCGTGATGCAACCGATTTCGTTGCAAAATCGAAACGAAACGGTTTTTTTATTTGTATAGGCGATCATCGACTCTGACAGCCCCGTGACATGGCCACGAAAAGATGACGAAGATCGGCGCGATTGAAGTAAAAAAGTTGCAACAACTTGGCTGGCTGGCGGCGACATTGATGACGCTGCGACTGGCGGATGTCGCCGTCATTCTCACCGCCGGCGCCCTCGCCCATTGGCTGCGCTTCGGTGGCGCCGAGCCGCTGGCCCAGGAGGAGGTGCTGGCGATGTCGTTCGCGACGATGCTGGCGCTGGTGGTGTTCAATCTCGGCCAGGCCTATGCCGCCCGGCTGGCCGGCAGCGTCTGGGCGCTGTCGGCCCGGGCGATCGGCCATTGGGCGCTGGTGTTCCTGCTGGTGGTGGCCACCGGCTTCCTGCTGAAGGTCAGCGCCGATTTCTCGCGGATCTGGGCCGGGCTGTGGCTGGGGCTCGCCGCCGCCGGCTTCGTCGGCGCGCGGCTGGTGACGGTCGAGATGGTCCGCCGCGCCCAGCGCGACGGCCGGCTGTCGGCGCGGGTCGCGGTGCTGGGGGCCGAGGCCAACGGCCGCGCCCTCGCCCACCGGCTCCAGAGCGGCGAGGAGGCAGTGCGGCTGGCCGGTCTGTATGACGACCGCCGCGACCGCCTCGCCGCCGCCGCCCAGGCCGAGGGCCTCGCCATCACCGGCCGGGTGGCCGACCTGCTGACGGCGATCCGCGACGAACGGATCGATTGCGTGGTGATCACCCTGCCCTGGAGCGGCGAGCACCGGCTGCATCAGGTGATCGACGCGCTCCAGGGCCTGTCGGTCGAGGTGCAGATCTACCCCGAGGGGCTCGACGCCCTGGCCCGCGACTTCCCGCTGGTGCGCAATCCCAGCGCCGGCCTGCTGGCCGGGCTGCCGATGATCACGGTGATGCATCGTCCGCTCGACGGCTGGAACTGGCTGATCAAGCGGATCGAGGACATCGTGCTGCTGGTGCTGCTGGCGCCGGTGGTGGTGCCGCTGTCGCTGCTGATCGCGCTGGCGATCCGGCTCGACAGCCCCGGGCCGGTGCTGTTCCGCCAGCAGCGCGGCGGCTTCAACGGGCGCGATTTCTGGCTCTACAAGTTCCGCACCATGCGGATCGAGGATTGCCAGCCGGACGGAGCGACCCAGGCCGCCGCCCGCCGCGATCCCCGGGTGACCCGGGTCGGCCGGCTGCTGCGGCAGGTCAGCCTCGACGAACTGCCGCAATTCCTCAACGTGCTGCGCGGCGAGATGTCGGTGATCGGCCCCCGCCCCCACGCCTTGTCGCACGACCGCCAGTTCGCCAGCGTGATCAGCCGCTATTACGCCCGGCTGCGGGTCCGCCCCGGCATCACCGGCTGGGCCCAGGTCAACGGCCTGCGCGGCAGCATCGAGGAAGACGAGCATATCCGCCGCCGGGTCGATCACGATCTGTGGTACATCGAACATTGGTCGATTCTGCTCGACCTGCGCATCCTGCTGGTGACGCCGGTCGTCGGCATGATCCACCGCAACGCCTTTTGAGGGCCGCGCCATGATCCTCGACGCCCGCGAGCTGCCCGCCGGCCAGACCCTCACCGCCGACCTGTGCCTGGTCGGCGCCGGGGCGGTCGGCATCGCGATGGCGCTGGAGCTGGCCGAATCCGGCCTGTCGGTGATCCTGCTCGAATCCGGCGGCTTCGGGCGCGAGGAGGACAGCCAGGCGCTGTATCGCGGCGCCGTGACCGACCCGGCCCGCCACAGCCCGCTCGACCGCTACCGCGAACGCCGGCTCGGCGGTTCGACCACCACCTGGGGCGGGCGGTCGATGCCGCTCGACCCGATCGATTTCGAACCCCGCCCGGCCATTCCCCACAGTGGCTGGCCGATCGGCCCGGCCGATCTCGCCCCGTTCTACCCGCGCGCCAACCGGCTGGTCGAGGCCGGCGCCTTCGCCTATACCGCCGAAACCGCGTTCGACCGGACGCTGCGGCCGATGATCCCGGGCTTCGCCAGCCCGCATTTCACCACCAACACCCTCGAACGCTTCAGTTGCCCGACCGATTTCGGCCGCCGTTACCGCCACAAGCTGGAGCAGGCGGCCGATCTGCGGGTGCTGCTGCACGCCAACGTCGTCCACATCGCCCTGTCGGACGGCGGCGAGCGGGTCGAGGCGCTGGAGGGGCGCACCCTGCACGGCGGCGCCTTCCGCGTCGTCGCCGGCCGCTTCGTCCTCGCCACCGGCGGGCTCGAAACGGTGCGGTTGCTGCTGGCCAGCCACGACCGCGCCCCGGCCGGGATCGGCAACCACCATGATCTGGTCGGGCGGTTCTACATGTGCCATCTCGCCGGCACCATCGGCCGGCTCAGGATCGACGGCCCGCCCTTCTCGGCCTGGAACGGCTACGACATCGCCGACGACGGCACCTATTGCCGGCGGCGGATCGCGCTGCGCCCCGACGTCCAGCGCGAACTCGGCCTCGGCAACGTCATCGCCCGGCTGCACCATCCCCGCATCACCGACCCGCGCCACCGCAACGGCGCGCTGTCGCTGCTGTACCTCGCCCGCGCCTTCATCCCCTACGAATACGGCAAGCGGCTGCATGGCGGCGAGGCGGTCGGGCTGGCCGACCGGCTGCGCCATCTCGGCAACGTCGCGGGCGACCTGCCGGCCACACTCGGCTTCATGCTGCATCTGCTGCGCGACCGCCGCCTCGCCGA
>JBDLVO010000022.1:0-3974 GCA_039804805.1 Pseudomonadota bacterium | reverse complement strand
GCCAGCCCGTCGAGCGGCAATTGCCGCCACAGGCCATGAATCACCGCCTCGCCGAAGGCGACATAGACCACCGACAGGATCGAGCCGCGATCGACCAGCCCGACCAGCCGGCGGTGGCGGCCGACCCAGCCGCCGATCCATGGCCGCAGCAACTGGCCGGCGACGAAGGGCAGCAGCAACTGGGCGACGATCGCCTCGATCGCGCCGAGCGACATCGTCCCGCCGCCATCGACCCGCACCAGCAGCGCCACCAGCAGCGGGGTCAGGAACACCCCGAGCAGGTTGGAGGCCGAGGCGCTGCAAATCGCCGCCGGGACGTTGCCGCCGGCGATCGAGGTGAAGGCGATCGAGGATTGGACCGTCGAGGGCAGGCAGGCGAGAAAGAGCATCCCGAGCGCCAGCCGGTCGGGCAGCCAGCCCGGGGCCAACGCCTTGATCGCCAGTCCGAGGGCGGGGAACAGCAGAAAGGTCACCGACAACACCAGCAGATGCAGCCGCCAATGGGTCAGCCCGGCGAGGACCGCCTCGCGCGACAGCCGGGCGCCGTGAAGGAAGAACAGCAGGGCGATCGCGACATTGGAAAAGTCGTGGAAATAGGCCGCGAACGCGCCCCGGGCCGGCAACAGGCTGGCCAGCACCACCGTTCCCACCAGGGTCAGGGTGAAGGTGTCAGGACGAAACCGAAACGCCACGATCGTCTCTCCGCCGGAAAGGAGCCGTCCCCCCGCCTTGGTATAAGGGAGGGCATGACGGGAGCGAGAGAAAAAAACTTCGATGTCGGTCTTTATACCCGTCCAGCGGAGTCAGTTAGTCGGGATCGATGGCGGGAGTGTGCCGACAGGGGGCCGCGTAGCCCTTGATTTTGCGGCCCGAGGGCTGGCCGCTGAACAAGGCTCCGGCATCGAAATCGACAGCCGTAAGGCTGCCGATCTCCGCGAGGGGATTGCGGACTGGCGTTGCCGCCGCCAAATGTAGTAACGTATCTACGTTGCCTTGGGGAGAAGCCGCCATGCCCATCACCACCGTCTCAAGCCGAGACTTCAACCAAGACGTCAGTCGTGCCAAGAAGGCCGCACAAGCTGGTCCTGTTTTCATCACGGATCGAGGGCGGGCGGCCCATGTGTTGCTGACCATTGAGGAATATCAGCGCATTACCGGGAAGGGCGTCAGCGTTATCGATCTTCTGTCCATGGACGCGGAACCCGACATCGTGTTCGAGCCCGGCAAGGTCGAGATTGTTGTACGACCGGCGGACCTGTCCTGATGTTCCTGCTCGACACCAACGTTGTTTCAGAGTTGCGCAAGGTCAAATCGGGACGGGCCGACAAAGGGGTCGTTGCCTGGGCATCCGCGCTGGACGCCGGGACGCTGTTCTTGTCGGCCATTACCATCATGGAGCTGGAGATCGGCATCCTCCAGATTGAAAGGCGGGACGCCTCCCAGGCGGTTTTATTGAGGGCTTGGATGGAGACGCAGGTGGTGCGTTGCTTCGCCGACCGCATTCTGCCGGTGGATTTGGCCGTGGCCCGGCGGTGCGCCTCCCTCCACGTTCCCGATCCCCGAAGCGAGCGGGATGCCATGATCGCTGCCACCGCCCTGGTTCACGGCATGACGGTGGCAACGCGCAATGTGGCGGATTTCGAGAGGACAAATGTTCGCCTGTTCAACCCCTGGCGGTTTCTTTGCTGAGGGCCCAACTCAAAAAGAGTTGAGCGGTTTCAGAGGGTTGTGATTCCGTTTTGTTGCGAGACGAAACGGAGAGATCAATGCCCTGGACCGAACCCGCCCTGTGTGGAGGTGGATGGCGGCGAGGCGTTCTATCTCGTTGTCGCTCAGGCTGACCCGCAGTTCGGCGTTCAGCTTTCGGCGGGCGGTGTTGAACTCCTGGTCGATCTGAACCGATGCAATGCGGACCTTCTCCAGCGCCTCGCGGGGATCGCTGGTTTTCAGGCTGTAGATGATCTCGGTCTTGGGGGCGTAATAGGCCTTCAGATCGGCGGGCACCTTGGCCCGGACCCAGAACATGCGACCGCGCTTGGTCCGGCGGGGATGCTTCACGTCGTCCATGCTCCCGGTGTAACAATCGGGAAGCTGGAAGCCTTGGATTTCTGGGATTTATAGCCTTCCCAATGGGTTAGGGAAGGGATGGCGGAGAGGGTGTCCGCCAGCGCCAAATCCATACCGGTCTGTTGCGGTCCATAAAACGTTAGTGCCGCGAGGTCCTTAAGGCTGTGCGCGGTCTGCCGCAGTCCATAGCGGTCTGCTACAATCCACGCTTCATTTGTGGGCTGGAATGTGGGTTGGCGATGGCGCGCGGGTCGAACAAACTGACGGCGGTGGCGGTTTCCAAGATGAAGGCACCAGGGCGCTACGCGGATGGCGGCGGTCTGTATCTTCAGGTTGGCCCGACTGGGGGGAAGTCGTGGCTGTTCCGGTTCACCCGGCAGGGCAGGGCGCGAGAAATGGGACTGGGGCCGCTGTCGGCCTTATCGCTGGCCGAGGCGCGGGAGAAGGCCAGTGAGGCCCGCAAGGTGCTTCTTGCCGGTGCCGACCCGCTGGAGGCCCGCGAGGCCGAGAAGGCGAAGGCAGAAGCTGAGGACGCGCGGGGAATGACGTTCACCGAATGTGCAGAAGCCTTCATCGCCGCTCACGAACCAACATGGCGCAACCCGAAGCACCGCCAGCAGTGGCGCAACACCCTGAAGACCTACGCCGAGCCCGTCTTCGGCGGGCTGTCCGTTGCCGCTGTCGATCTGGCGATGGTAATGAAGGTGCTGGAACCGATCTGGCGCGAGAAGCCAGAGACCGCCTCCCGCCTGCGGGGGCGGGTCGAGTCGGTGCTCGACTGGGCGGCCGTGCGCGGCTACCGGCAGGGCGAAAATCCGGCCCGCTGGCGAGGGCACCTCGATAAGCTGCTACCGGCCCGATCGAAGGTTGCCACGGTCGAACATCACGCCGCATTGCCCTACGCGGAGGTCGCCGCGTTCCTGGCCGACCTGCGCGGTCGCCCGGCGCTTGCAGCCAGGGCGCTGGAGTTCGTCATCCTGACCGGGGCCAGAACCTCGGAAGCCCTCAAGTCCACCTGGGGCGAGGTCGACCTCGCCGCCGCCGTGTGGACGATCCCGGGCGAGCGCATGAAGGCCGGGCGCGAGCATCGGGTTCCCCTGTCGCCGCAGGCCGTGGCCCTGCTGGCCGACCTCGGCAAGGTGCGGGAGGTGGGGAACGAGTGGGTCTTTCCCGGCACCCGGCCCATGCGTCCGCTCTCGCAGATGGCCCTGTTGATGCTGCTGCGGCGCATGGAGCGCGGCGACCTGACCGCGCACGGCTTCCGCAGCACCTTCCGAGATTGGACGGCGGAACAGACCGCGTTCCCCGGTGAGGTGGCAGAGGCCGCCCTCGCCCATGTGGTTGGCGACAAGGTCGAGGCGGCATACCGGCGGGGTGACCTGTTCGACAAGCGCCGCCGGCTGATGGAGGCGTGGGCCGACTATTGCGACCGGCCCGCCGGCGGCGGGGCCGTGGTTCCGATCAGGGGGTAGGCCGGCCCCAGCACCCCGGAGCCGGCCTCGAAAATCGACCTCAGCCGGCGACCGCCACCGGCTCGCCGAAGCTGACCTTCGCGGCGGGCGCGGTCAGCGTCACCTGGAGGCTTCCCTCCAGCCCAGCGATGGCGATGGTGTCGGTGCCGACCCCGCCGCCCGGGGTGATGGTCAGCGCGCCATCGGCATAGGCCACCTCGATCAAGCCAGCGGCGGCGGTCACGGTCAAGCTGGCCGGGGGCGCGGCCTCGCTGCCGTCCTTCGCGGCGAAGGTGAGCGGGATCCGGCGGGGTTCGTTGTTCGGGATCAAGACGGGCATCTCATTATCTCCAGTCAGGATTGAGCCGGGTCGGCAGGACCATCCTGCGGCCCGGCGGGGGGAGGGTTTGGCGGGGTGCCGCCGCTCGCCATGATCGAGGCGACCGCGCCGGCGGC
>JBDLVO010000021.1:0-9566 GCA_039804805.1 Pseudomonadota bacterium | reverse complement strand
CGATCAGCCCGGCACGGTCGAGCGGATGGTCGTCGGGATTGAGGCGGACATCGAACAGCTCCCGCATCCGGGTTTCGACCGGTTCGGGCAGCTTGCGGGTGACGACGACGACGGGCTTGTGGTTCGACATCTCGGCTCTCCTCGCCACAGGCGGTTGGGATCGGGCCAGCGGGACCCGGGCGGGTCTCTTGTCCAGCTTGGCGAATCCAGCCTAAACTGGTCAAAATAAAATCAATCGGAGAGAGCAGATGGCGCCTTTCGGGCGTGTTCCCGCCCCGGCCCCGGCGCCGGAACCGCCCCCGGAACCGGAAGCCCGCCTCAAGGCGCGGCTGTGGGTCCAGGCGGCATTGCGACTGTGCGGCAGCCAGGGGATCTTCGCCGCCGTCGCCCGCCACGGCGACGACGACGCCGGGGTGGTGCTGGTCAAGCTCAATCGCGGCCCGGCCGGCTGCGAGGTGTTCACCCCGGTGCGCGACGGCGCCGGCCGGCCGTGCTGGCTGCGCGCCACCGGCCCCGCCCCGGTGGCGGAGAGCGAGGCCGACGCCTATCTCGCCCGCCAGCGCGGCAACGACCCCGACCTGTGGGTGATCGAGGTCGAGGACCGCGACGGACGGCTGCCGTTTCTCGAACGGATCCTGGCCGGCTGACGGTTGGCGGCGGCGGCGGGATCGGCTATGGATCGGCCCGGCCCGCGCGTGGCCGCCGCCCCGGCCGGGGCGGTCCGTTTCTTCCAAACCGAGGATCTGCCATGACCCGTCAGTTGATTTCCTCCGGCTCCGCCTTCGAAGAGGTGGCCGGCTATTCCCGCGCCGTGGCCCAGGGGCCGTGGGTGTTCGTGTCCGGCACCTCGGGCTATGACAACGGCCAGATCTCCGACGACGTCGCCGAGCAGGCCCGTCAGGCGCTGGCCACCATCGCCAAGGCGCTGGCCGAGGCCGGCGCCTCGCTGAAGGACGTGGTGCGGGTGCGCGCCTTCGTCACCGAGCCCGGCTTCTTCGAGCGGATCGCCCCGGTGCTGGGCGAGGCCTTCCGGGGCGTCCGCCCGGCCAACACCACCGTGGTCACCGGGCTGGTCGATCCCAAGATGAAGGTCGAAATCGAAGTCACCGCCGTCAAGGCCTGATCCGGACCGGGGCGCGGCACCCGGCCCGACGGCGCCGCGCCCCCTCCCCTCCCCCCTCCACCGCAAGGAATCCCCTCGATGGCCACCGTCCTGATCATTGGCGCCAGCCGTGGGCTGGGTCTGGAATTCGTCCGCCAATACGCCGCCGCCGGGGCGCGGGTGCTGGCCACGGTGCGCGATCCCGCCGCCGGCCGCGCCGTGTCCGAGGCGGGCGGCGAGGTCTATCTGTGCGACGTCGGCGATCAGGCCGCGATCCGCCGGCTGGCGGCCGGACTCGACGGCATCGCCCTCGATCTGGTGCTGCACAATGCCGGAATCTTCGGCGCCGACCAGCCGTTCGGCGCGATCGAGGCGATCGACCTGCTCGAGGTGATGCGGATCGACGCCGTCGCCCCGCTGCTGACCGCCCAGGCCCTGGCCGCCCGGCTGGCGCCGGGGGGGGTGTTCGCGGCGGTGTCGTCGCGGCTGGGCTCGATCGGCGCCAACCAGGCCGGCGGCCATTACGGCTACCGTGCCGCCAAGGCCGCCCTCAACATGGTGATCCGCACCCTGGCGGTCGATCTCGCCGCCCAGGGAGCCTGCGCGGTGGCGCTGTCGCCGGGCTGGGTCCGCACCGACATGGGCGGGCCCCAGGCGCCGCTGGCCCCGGCCGAGGCGGTGGCCGGGATGCGCGCCGTGCTCGACCGGCTCACCCTGGCCGACAGTGGAACTTTCTTCGAGCATGACGGCTCCCTTTTGCCCTGGTGAGCCGGCCTCCCCCCCTGCCGGATGGCCAGCCCCCCAGACAAATTGCCTTGAGACGGGCTGACCGTTCTGTCATTATCTACTGGAATGGGTTAGGAACAACCTGTAGTAGATAGGTGCCAGAATGGACGTCTCGACCTTCAATCTCCCCCCGTCTTCATCATCCTGGGATTCGACTTCGGCCCGCGCCGTCAACGGCCAGGCCGAAGCCAATGAACAGCAGGCCGCGTCCAAGCCGGAGCAGACCCCGGCCGAAGATACCGACCCGTCCCAGAGCGAAGCCTCCCGCTTTTCCAGCCCGGTGATCGGCGTCGATGCCAGCACCGGCTCGACCATCCTGGAATATCGCAACCAGAACACCGGCATGGTCTATGCCCAGGTGCCGTCACAGGCCGCGCTGCAATATGCCGAGGCGGTGGCAACCAGCCCGGTGTCCCGCTCGGTCCAGCAGATCGACGCCAACGCGGTTCGTCCGGGCGGCAACGTCCTCGCCTGAAACTCGGGCGACACGGTCGGGATCCGTTCACCCGCGAAAGACCGGAACGTCTTTCGCGGGGAGTTCCCTTTTGTCGGCCGCACCTCGGACCAATCACCCGTTCCGGCCTCCGGCCCGGGCCGGAAGCGCACCACCGTGCCGCGCCCCCGGCCCCTCGCCAACCGGCTACAGCACCGTCAGCATGCTGGCCACCAGCGGGTGGCGCACGATGTCGGCCTCGGTCAGATCGACCACCGCGACGTCGGACAGGCCGCGCAGGCGGGCGGCGATGTCGGCCAGCCCGGACAGGCCGGGCAGCAGGTCGCTCTGGTCGGGATCGCCGGTCAGCACCATGGTCGAATGCCAGCCCAGCCGGGTCAGCAGCATCTTGATCTGGCCGTAGGTGCAGTTCTGCGCCTCGTCGATCACGATGAAGACGTTGTTGAGGGTCCGCCCCCGCATGTAGGCGATCGGCGCGATCTCGATCGAGCCGTCGGCCAGCAGGGCGCGCAGCTTCTTGCCGCCCAGCCGGTCGGACAGGGCGTCATAGAGCGGCCGCAGATAGGGCGCCATCTTGTCCTGCAGGTCGCCGGGCAGGAAGCCGAGGGTCTCCCCGGCCTCGACCGCCGGGCGTGACAGCACGATGCGGCCGACCTCGCCCGCCTCGAACGCCTCGACCGCCGCCGAGATCGCCAGATAGGTCTTGCCGGTGCCGGCCGGGCCGAGGGCGACGGTGAGGTGGTGATCCGCGATCGCCCCCAGCAGCCGGCGCTGGTTGTCGCTGCGGGGCCGCACGGTGCGGCGAAAGCTCTGGTCGCGCTCCTCGCCGCCCGGCAAGGGGGACCATTCCTGGTCCGCGCCGGTCGGGACGGGGTACAGCGGAACCACCGGGTCGGATTTGGACACGGCGCTGCGGGTCGCGCGTTTGGCCATCGGACTCTCCTTCGCGGCTGTCGGAACACGGGCGGGGGAATGGACCGGCCGGGCCTGGGGAATGCTCCGGGGCGGCCGGCACAACAAAAAAGGCCTCTCGCGGACGAGAGACCCTGGGGACGGGATCGGGGGGAGCGGATCTGCTCCGCCGGAAAGAAAGGGCGGGATGGCGGCGAGGCAGAACGGGCGACCCTGACGGGACGGCACGGAAGGAACCCTCCTTCGCTGACCGGCGATCCTGACCACAACCCTAACGGAATCTCCCGGCCGCTGTCGAGCCCGCACCCGGCCCGGTCACGACAATGTCATCCCTGCTGCCCCAACATGTCGCGGAAACGGCCGGTTTCCGCCCCCAACCCTGGGCGGGGGCGAAACGCGGCGGGCGGTCAGCCGTCGGCGGTGATGCGGGTGATCAGTTCGGCCAGCACCTTCTCGGCCAGCGTCGTGTCGATCTGGCAGGTGCCGGCGGCCTGATGGCCGCCGCCGCCATGGCGCAGGCACAACTCGCCGACATTGGTGCGCGAGGAGCGGTCGAGAATCGACTTGCCGATCGCGAACACCGTGTTCTGCTGCTTCAGCCCCCACAGCACATGGATCGAGATGTTGGCGTCGGGGAACAGGGCGTAGATCATGAAGCGGTTGCCGGCATGGATCACCGGCTCGCCGCGCAGGTCGAGCACCACCAGATTGCGGTGGACCCGGGCGCAACGCCGGATCTGTTCCTTGAACTTCTCCTGATGGGCGAAATAGAGGTCGGTGCGCTCCTTGACGTCGGGCAGCGACAGGATGTCGTCGATGGTGTGGCTGCGGCAATAATCGATCAGGTTCATCATCAACTGGTAGTTCGAAATACGGAAATCGCGGAACCGCCCGAGCCCGGTGCGGGCATCCATCACGTAATTGAGCAGGGTCCAGCCATCGGGATCGAGGATGTCGGTCAGACTGTAGCGGGCCGAATCCGCCTGATCGACCGCCTGCATCATCTCGGACCAGGCGGCGGGAAAGCGCTCGGCCCCGCCGTAATACTGGTACACCACCCGCGCCGCCGAGGGGGCGTCGGGATCGATGATGTGGTTGTCGTGGCGGCCGGTGCGGAGGGTCTCGGACAGATGGTGGTCGAAGGCGAGCGAAACCCCCGCGACATAGGGCAGGTTGGTGGTGATGTCGCCCGAGCCGATCTCGATCCGGCCGTCCTGCATGTCCTTGGGATGAACGAAGGTGATCTCGTCGATCAGATCGAGGTGGCGCAGCAGCACGGCGCAGACCAGGCCGTCGAAATCGCTGCGGGTGACCAGACGGCGCTTGGGGGTCTCGGACATCGATCTTCCCTTCCCTGGGGCCCCGACCGGGCCGATGTGCTGGCGGGGCGAGCGACCGCCCGCCTGGGAAAGAGGATAGCGGCGGCGGCGCGGCGAAACAACCGCCAGCCCCGACCGCCGGGCAACGGTTTCCAACCGCGCCGCCATGGAGTAGAACAGGGCCTCGATCCCGTCCGGAAGCGATCGCCGATGAAGCTGACCCGCCTGCTGCCCCTGACCGCCGCCGTGGCCCTGCTTGCCGGCTGCGCCTCGAGCGATGCCTTCATCGACCGCCGCTACGCCATCAACACCCTTGAGGTCAGCAAGGCGAAACCGGCCGGCTATGACGGCCAGGTGCGGGTCTGCTACGGCAACGCCGCGCCACGGGAGACGCGGGACCAACTGGCCGAGGAAGCCTGCGCCCAATGGGGGCTCCACGCCGTGCTGACCCTCGACCAGCCGTGGCAGTGCCGCCTGCTGGCCTCCAACCTCGCCATCTATGCCTGCGTCGATCCCGCGATGCGCTTAGAGGATGGCCGCTACGTCGATCCGTTCAGCACGGGCGCGGTCGACCAATGGCGCCGCAGCCACCCCCGCCAGCCGGCCGAAGGCAACGCACCCGCGCCGTAACGCGCGCCAGGCAACGAATGACGCGGGCTCCGCCCGCGCGCCCGCCGGGGCGATGCCCCGGACCCCCTTGTTGTTCGCGACGACCGAACCTGACCCCGGGAGTTGAGGCCGTCTTCCCCGGGGTTGCGTGATGAAGCGAACAAGGAGGCGTTCGGGGGCCTTGCTCCCCGAGCGGGCGAGACGCCGCGCCCTCAGGCGCGGCGTTCGATCAGCTTGCCCTTGATCGCGCCGATGGCGCGGGCGGGATTGAGTCCCTTGGGGCAGGTCTGGGTGCAGTTCATGATGGTGTGGCAGCGATAGAGCCGGAACGGATCCTCGAGATTGTCGAGGCGTTCGCCGGTCATTTCGTCGCGGGTGTCGAAGACCCAGCGCGCGGCCTGGAGCAGGATCGATGGACCGAGATAACGGTCGCCGTTCCACCAGTAGCTCGGGCAGGAGGTCTGGCAGCAGAAGCACAGGATGCACTCCCACAGCCCGTCGAGCACCTCGCGCTCCTCCGGGCTCTGCAACCGCTCGCTGTCGGGCGGGTTCGGGCTCTGGGTCTGCATCCACGGCTTGACCGAGGCGTACTGGGCGTAGGGCACCGCCAGATCGGCGACCAGATCCTTGACCACCGGCAGATGCGGCAGCGGATAGATCGCGACGTCGCCCTCGATGCTCTCGATCGGCTTGAGGCAGGCCAGGGTGTTGGTGCCGGCGATGTTCATCGCGCAGGAGCCGCAGATGCCCTCGCGGCAGGAGCGGCGGAAGGTCAGGCTCGAATCGACCTCGTTCTTGATCTTCAGCAGGGCGTCCAGCACCATCGGCCCGCAATCGTCGAGGTCGATCGCGAAGCTGTCGAGGCGGGGATTGCTCCCCGCGTCGGGATCGTAGCGGTAGATGTTGAAACGCTTGACCCGCTTGGCCCCGGCCGGAGCCGGATAGGTCTTGCCGGGCTGGACCCGGGAATTGGCAGGCAGGGCGATTTCGACCATTTGCGGTTTCTCCTTCCCGGGGCGATCAGTACACGCGCTTCTTCGGCTTGATGTACTCGACCTCGTCGGTCAGCGTGTAGGTGTGGACCGGACGGTAGTCCAGCCGCACCTTGCCGTTCTCGACCCAGGCCAGGGTGTGCTTCAGCCAGTTGACGTCGTCGCGTTCGGGGTAATCCTCGTGGGCGTGGGCGCCACGGCTTTCGTGCCGCGCCTCGGCCGAGACGATGGTGGTCTGGGCGCAATCCATCAGGTTCTCGAGTTCGAGCGCCTCGACCAGATCGGAGTTCCACACCATCGAGCGGTCGCTGATGCGGATCTGGTCGAGGGTGCCGGCGACCTGCCCCATCTTCTCGACGCCCTCGGCCAGGGTCTTGGCGGTGCGGAACACCGCGGCGTCGTTCTGCATCGTCTTCTGCATCGCCAGCCGCAGTTCGGCGGTCGGGGTCGGGCCGTTGGCGAGGCGCAGCCGGTCGAACCGGGCCACCGCCTGATCGCCGGCGCTCTGCGGCAGCGGCTTGTGCGGGGTGCCGGGCTTGAGGGTGGCGGCGGCGCGCAGGGCGGCGGCGCGGCCGAACACCACGATGTCGAGCAGCGAGTTGGTGCCGAGCCGGTTGGCGCCGTGGACCGAGACGCAGGCCGCCTCGCCGATCGCCATCAGGCCGGGCACGGTGGCGTCGGGATCCTCGGCGGTCGGGCGCAGCACCTCGCCGTGCAGATTGGTCGGGATGCCGCCCATGTTGTAGTGGACGGTCGGCAGCACCGGGATCGGCTCGCGGGTGACATCGACCCCGGCGAAGATCTTGGCGGTCTCGGAAATGCCGGGCAGGCGCAGATCCAGCGTCTCGGCGCCGAGATGTTCGAGGTGGAGGAAGATGTGGTCGTTGGCCTTGCCGACGCCGCGCCCCTCGCGGATTTCCATCGTCATCGCCCGGCTGACCACGTCGCGCGAGGCCAGATCCTTGGCGGTGGGGGCGTAACGCTCCATGAAGCGCTCACCGGCCGAATTGGTCAGATAGCCGCCTTCGCCGCGCGCGCCCTCGGTGATCAGGCAGCCCGAGCCGTAGATGCCGGTGGGGTGGAACTGGACGAATTCCATGTCCTGCAACGGCAGGCCGGCACGGGCGACCAGACCATGGCCGTCGCCGGTGCAGGTGTGGGCCGAGGTGCAGGAGAAATAGGCGCGGCCATAGCCGCCGGTGGCCAGCACCACCCGGTGGGCCCGGAAGCGGTGCAGGGTGCCGTCATCGAGATTCCACGCCACCACGCCCCGGCAGGTGCCGTCCTGATCCATGATCAGGTCGAGGGCGATGTACTCGACGAAGAACTGACAGGAATGCTTGAGGCATTGCTGGTAGAGGGTGTGCAGGATCGCATGGCCGGTGCGGTCGGCGGCGGCGCAGGCGCGCTGGACCGGCTTCTCGCCATAGTTCGACATGTGGCCGCCGAACGGGCGCTGATAGATCTTGCCCTCGGGCGTGCGCGAGAACGGCACGCCGAAATGTTCCAGTTCGTAGACCGCCGGCACCGCCTCGCGGCACATGTACTCGATCGCGTCCTGGTCGCCCAGCCAGTCCGACCCCTTGACGGTGTCGTACATGTGCCACTTCCAATTGTCCTCGGCCATGTTGCCGAGGGCGGCGCCGATGCCGCCCTGGGCGGCGACGGTGTGGGAGCGGGTGGGGAACACCTTGGTGATGCAGGCGGTATGCAGACCGGCCTGTCCCATGCCCATCGTGGCGCGCAGGCCGGCGCCGCCGGCGCCGACGACCACCACGTCATAGGTGTGGTCGATGATCTTGTAGGCGGGCATGGGCTCAGACTCCGACAGCGACTTTCAGGATCGACACCGCCATCACCGCGCCGAGCAGCACGGCGGCCAGGATCGAGGCGGTCAGCAGGGTGAATTTGATGGTCTCGCCATGGACATAATCGGCGATCACCACCTCGACCCCGAGCTGGGCGTGGTACAGCGCGGTCAACACCGTCAGCGCGAGCAGGGTGGCGTTGATCGGCTGGCCGGCCCAGGCGACCACTGCGGCGTGGTCGGCATGGGTCAGGTGGATCACCGACACCACGAACCACAGCGACAGCGGGATCAGCGCGATGGCCGACACGCGCTGGGCGTAGAAATGACCGACACCCTCGCGGGCGGAACCGAGGCCGCGGGCGCGGCCCAAGGCGGATCTGAGTCTCACGTCCGACCCCTTTTCGTTAGAAACCGATGGTCCAGGCCAGCGCGGTCAGCACCAGCGCGGCGGCGACGGTGGCGAGGCCGGACCGCTGGGCGTCGCGGATCTCGAAGCCGAGGCCCGCATCCCAGAACATGTGCCGGATGCCGTTGCACAGATGGTAGAACAGCGCCAGCGACCAGCCGAACAGCAGGATCCGCCCGGGCACCGAGCCCAGCACCGCCTGGGCGGTGGCGAAGGAATCGGGCCCGCTGGCCGCCGCCACCAGCCAATAGGCCAGCACCGCCGTTCCCACCGCCATCACCACCCCGGTGATACGGTGGCTGATCGACAGAACCGCCGTGAACGGCATCTTGTAGATCTGAATGTGAGGGGAAAGCGGCCGATCGCGCTTCGTCATGGCATGAGCCCCAGAATGGCGGAAAGTCCCGGGGCCGTGCCGGCCCCCCGAGCAGTGTGGGGAAATTGTTTATCCAGTTGCGTCGGACAAGTCAACGATCCGAGCCACACTTTCCGGCGGGAAACCCCACCCGGACGCGGGGTTTTGGGCCACCCTTTCGGGTAGGTCCGATCAACCACCACCTCGGGCGGGCCGGGACGGACGCAAGATATAGACCGCCGCCGCCGCCGTTGCATTGAAGAAACACGGCCGCCGCCGGCTCAGGGCGGCGCCAGCACCGCCAGCACCGCCTCGGGATCGAGCCGGCGGTCGAGCCAGGACAGACCGAAATGCAGATGCGGCCCGGTGGCGCGGCCGCTGGCTCCGACCGCGCCGATGGTCTCGCCGGCGGCGACCCCCTGCCCCTCGGCGACGTCGAGACGGGACAGATGGGCGTAGCTCGACATCAGGCCGAGGCCGTGATCGATCAGCACCGTGCCGCCGGTGAGAAACTGGTCGGGATCGGCCAGCACCACCCGGCCGGCGGCGGTGGCCCGCACCGGGGCGCCGGCCGGGGCGGCGATGTCGAGCCCGGAATGGGGTGGGCCGGGATGGCCCTCGTAGCTGCGCCGGCTGCCGAACACGCCCGACACCGGCCCGGCGGCGGGGCGGACCAGACCGCCCTCGAAGGCGGGGTCGAGACTGACCCGGGCGCGGCGGGCGGCCAGCCGGGCGGCGTCGGCGCGGATGCGGGCCAACGCGGCCGGATCGGGCGCGGCCTGGGCCGGCGGCAGGCCGGCGATGCGCTGCTCGACCCAGGA
>JBDLVO010000020.1:0-7425 GCA_039804805.1 Pseudomonadota bacterium | reverse complement strand
ACAGCCGCTCGCCCGGGATCTTGCGGGTGAATTTCTGGATCGCCGGGCCTTTTTTCATCCCGATCACCGAATCGTAATCGCCGCACATCCCGGCATCGGTCAGGTAGGCGGTGCCGTGCGGCAGGATCTGGGCGTCGGCGGTGGGGATGTGGGAATGGGTGCCGACCACCAGGGTGACGCGGCCGTCGCAGGAATGGCCGAGCGCCATCTTCTCGCTGGTGGCCTCGGCATGGACATCGACCACGATCGCGTCGAGTCCGCCCGGCCCCAGCCGCAGCCGGGCCAGTTCCCGTTCCAATGCGGCGAACGGACAGTCGAGCGCGTCCATGAACAGCCGCCCCATCACCTGGATCACCGCGACCCGGCGGCCGCGCGCCAGGGTGTAGACCCCGACCCCGCGTCCCGGCGTGCCGGGCGGGACATTCAGTGCCCGCAGCAGGCGCGGTTCGCCGTCGATGTAATTGAGGATCTCGCGATGGTCCCAGGCATGGTTGCCCAGCGTCACCACGTCCACCCCGGCGGCGTAGAAATCGTCGCAGATCTTCGGGGTCAGGCCGAAGCCGTGGGCGGCGTTCTCGCCGTTCAGCACCACGAAGTCGGGCGCCACCCGGCTGCGGATTTCCTTCATCCAGGCCAGCACCGCGTCGCGGCCCGCCCGTCCCACCACGTCCCCCAGGAACAGCAGTTTCATGCCTGCACCACGCTCACCAGTCCCTCCTCGGTCAGGATCGCGTCCAACGCCTGATCCCACGGCTCCACCGGCACGGCCGGAAGCTGCTGGGCGGCGTAGGCCAGTCCGACGGCGATCAGGCCACCGTCCCGGCGCAGGGCTGCCAGCGTCCGATCATAGTAGCCGCCGCCGAAGCCGAGACGGAACCCTTTTGCGTCGAAGCCCAGAACCGGCACCAGCAGCAGGGTCGGCCGCAGCAGCGGCGCGGAGGGGAGCGGGTGGAAGGTCCGGTGCGGTCCGGGCGCCAGCGGATCGCCCGGCGCCCAGCGGCGGAACAGCAGCGGGGAATCGGGGGCCGCCACCTCGGGCAGGGCCAGCACCGCGCCGCGCGCCGCCAGGTCGGTCAGCAGTGGACGGTCGTCGATCTCGCCCGGCAGCGGCCAGTAGCCGGCCGCCACCGTGCCGGGCGGCAATGCCAGCCCGGCTCCGGCCCGGGCGATCGCCCGCGCCGCCGCTTCGCCCTGGCGGGCGCTCTGTTCGCGGCGGATGCGCGACGCCTCGCGGCGCAACGCCTGCTTCAGTTCGGGGGGGGGAAGGGTCATGACGATCGTTTCAAGTGGGAGCGGCGCCACCTCGGCCGTTGACGTGCGAGTCCTCTGTGGCCTGCTTACGCAGGTGGGTGGCCGTGTGCCGGGACCACGATCCCGGCAGGGACAGCCCCCGAGAGGTCGTTATTGGCCCCAGGGACATAGGCTGTCTGACGCACCGCGCAGCTAACCGCTCCCACCCTCACTTTAGACCGGTTTCATCCCAGTGTCATCCGCAGACGCGCGGTTCGGCATAGGGTTTTACCCTTATCGTCGTGGCGGCGGGACCGGGGAGAGGGGGCGCGGAAAACGCGCCGCCGCCGGCGCGTGGTTCGCTCGGCCCTTGCCTTGCCGGCGGCTTTGGCGTAATCGGGGCGCCATGGTCGTCGCCCACCCGGTCAGGGGGTCGGGGCACGGCCCTCTCTCCGTTTCTGCATGGGATACGCACGGGGCCATGGCCGGTCATTCGCAGTTCAAGAACATCATGCACCGCAAGGGGGCGCAGGATGCCAAGCGCGCCAAAGTCTTCACCAAGCTGATCCGCGAACTGACGGTGTCGGCGAAGACCGGTCTGCCCGACCCGGCGGCCAATCCGCGCCTGCGCGCGGCGGTGATGGCGGCCCGCGCCGCCAACATGCCGCGCGACACCATCGACCGCGCCATCAAGCGCGGCAGCGGCGGCGGCGACGACACCAATTTCGACGAAGTGCGCTACGAGGGCTACGGCCCCGGTTCGGTCGCGATCATCGTCGAGGGCCTGACCGACAACCGCAACCGCACCGCCTCGGAAATCCGCTCGGCCTTCACCAAGAACGGCGGGGCGATGGGCGAAACCAATTCGGTGTCGTTCATGTTCGACCGGGTCGGGGCGATCCGCTATCCCGCCAGCGTCGCCGACGCCGACACCGTGCTCGAAGGGGCGATCGAGGCCGGCGCCGACAATGTCGAGAGCGACGAGGACGGCCACGAGATCACCTGCGCGCCGGATGCGCTCGCCGCGGTGCGCGACGCGCTGGAAGCCCGCTTCGGCACCCCGGAATCCGCCCGGCTGGAGTGGAAGCCGCAGACCCTGGTCGCGGTCACTGACGAGGAAACCGCCCGCACCCTGATGAAGCTGCTGGAAATCCTCGAGGACAATGACGACGTCCAGCGGGTTCAGGCCAATTTCGAGATTCCGGACGAGATCATGGAGCGTCTGGGCGGCTGAGGCGGCGGGACGGCCGGGGAGAGCGGGCGATGAGGGTGCTGGGCCTCGACCCGGGATTGCGCCGGACCGGCTGGGGGGTGATCGACCTGACCGACACCCGCCTGCGCCATATCGCCGACGGGGTGGTCTGCTCCGACGATTCGCTCAGTCTGGCCGAGCGGCTGGTCCAGCTTCATGACGGGTTGCGGGCGGTGGTCGCCGCCTTCGTTCCCGACGCGGCGGCGGTGGAGGAGACCTTCGTCAACCGCAACCCGGAAAGCACCCTCAAGCTCGGTCAGGCCCGCGGCATCGCCCTGCTGGTGCCGGCCCAGGCCGGCATCGCCGTCGGCGAATACGCCCCGGCCCGGATCAAGCAGGCGGTGGTCGGCACCGGCCGCGCCGCCAAGGAACAGGTCGGCATGATGGTCCGCACCCTGCTGCCCGGTTGTCTGGTCGAAAGCCCCGACGCCGCCGACGCCCTGGCGGTGGCGATCTGCCACGCCCATCATCTCACCACCCGGAGCCGGCTCGATCAGGCGGTGCGGCGATGATCGCCCGCCTGCGCGGCAGCGTCGATTCGCTCGGCGAGGATTGGGCGGTGATCGATGTCGGCGGGGTCGGCTATCTGGTCGCCTGCTCCGGCCGCACCCTCGGCCGGCTTGCCGTCGGCACCGCCGCCGCGCTGCTGGTCGAGACCCATGTCCGCGAGGACGCGATCCTGCTCTACGGCTTCCTCGACGCCGCCGAGCGCGACTGGTTCCGCCTGCTGATCACCGTCCAGGGGGTCGGTGCCCGCCTCGCTCTGTCGATCCTGTCGGCCGCCCCGCCCGAACAATTGCTGCGGGCGATCGCCGCCGGCGACAAGACCGGGCTGACCCGGGCCAACGGGGTCGGTCCCAAGCTGGCGCTGCGGATCCTGACCGAGTTGAAGGACAAGGTGGCGGCGATCTCGCTCGCCCCGGTCGCCACCGGTGTCGCGGTGGCGGCGGCCCCGCTCGGCGACGGCCCGCTGGAAGACGCGGTGTCGGCCCTGGTCAATCTCGGTTACCGCCGGCTCGAAGCCTTCGAGGCGGTCGGGGTGGTGGCGGGCGAACTGGGCGAGGGCGCGGCGGTGCCGGCGCTGATCGGCGCCGCGCTGAAGCGGCTCGGCCGGGATCTGCTGCGATGAGTCCTGCGTGGGCGCCGCCCACCCCCGCCAAGGGCCACAGGCCCTTGGATCCCGTTGATGGTCGGGCCCGCAACCGCCTGTCCGCTTGGGCTCAAGCATCGGCGGTGCCCAACGATCAAGGGGTTCCAAGGGCCTTGCGGCCCTTGGCGGGTGCGGGCGGCGCCCGCATTCTTGCGCGGGAGGCGGCATGACACAGGACCGGGTGGTGTCGCCGCTGCCGGCGGCGGAGGATGTCGAGGCCTCGGTACGGCCGCTGCGGCTTGATGATTTCATCGGCCAGCGCGCGGTGTGCGACAATCTCAAGGTGTTCATCGACGCCGCGCGCGGCCGGGGCGAGGCGCTCGACCATGTGCTGTTCCACGGTCCGCCCGGGCTGGGCAAGACCACCCTGGCCCAGATCGTCGCCCGCGAGCTGGGGGTGGGGTTCCGCGCCACCTCGGGGCCGGTGATCCAGCGGGCCGGCGACCGCGCCGCGCTGCTGACCTACCTCGAACCGCGCGATGTGCTGTTTATCGACGAGATCCATCGCCTTAATCCTGCCATAGAGGAAGTTCTCTATCCGGCGATGGAGGATTTTCAGCTCGATCTGATCATCGGCGAGGGCCCGGCGGCCCGGTCGGTGCGGATCGAACTGCCCCGATTCACCCTGGTCGGCGCCACCACCCGCTCGGGGCTGCTCACCACGCCGTTGCGCGAGCGGTTCGGCATTCCCTGCCGGATGAACTTCTATCTCCCCGAGGAGATGGAGGCGATCGTCCGGCGCGGTGCCGGGGTGCTGGGGCTGGCGCTGACCGACGACGGCGCCGCCGAGGTCGCCCGCCGCGCGCGCGGCACCCCCCGCGTCGCCGGACGGCTGCTGCGGCGGGTGCGCGACTTCGCCACCGTCGCCGGGCGGCTGCCGGTCGATGCCCGCGTCGCCGATCAGGCGTTGCAGCGGCTGGAGGTCGATCGCCTCGGGCTCGACGCGATGGACCGCCGCTATCTCGGCCGCATCGCCAGCGATTATGCCGGCGGGCCGGTCGGGGTCGAGACCCTGGCCGCCGCCTTGGCCGAAAGCCGCGACACGCTGGAGGAGGTGGTCGAACCCTATCTGCTCCAGCAGGGGCTGCTGCAACGCACCCCGCGCGGGCGGATGCTGTCGGCCAGCGGCTACCGCCATCTCGGCCTGACTCCGCCGGCGCGGTCGGCCGCGGGCCAGCTCGATCTGCTCGATGGCGTCGATGAGGAGGAAGGATGACGCGGCTGCACCGCCACCCGGTCCGGGTCTATTTCGAGGACACCGACGCCGGGGGCATCGTCTATCATTCCTGCTATCTCAATTTTGCGGAACGCGCCCGCACCGAAATGGTGCGAGAGCTTGGCATCAGTCAGCAGGCCCTGCTCGAATCCGGGACCGCCTTCGCGGTGCGCCGCGCCGCGCTCGACTATCTGCGCCCGGCGCGGCTCGACGACCTGCTGGTGGTCGAGACCGAGGTGCGGGCGGTCGGCGGCGCCACGATCGAGCTGGACCAGACCATCCGCCGCGACGGCGACGGCACGGAATTAGTACGCCTTGACGTCCGGCTGGGCTATATCACCCTGGCCGGCCGCCCGGCGCGGTTGCCCGCCGCCTTGCGCGGCCTGTTCGAGACCTGGATCAGCGAAAGGCGATAGATATCATGGATCCAACGCAGACGGCGGCGGTCGCGGGAGCGGCCATGCAGCATGACCTGTCGATGTGGGCGCTGTTCCTGCGCGCCGACATCATCGTCAAGTTGGTGATGCTGGCCCTGATCGGCGCCTCGTTCTGGTGCTGGGCGATCATCTTCGACAAGACGCTGAAGATCCGCCAGCTCACCCAGCGCGCCGACCAGTTCGAGGAATCGTTCTGGTCGGGCGGCTCGCTCGAGGAGCTGTACGACCGGATCGGCTCGCGCCCGCTCGACCCGATGTCCTCGGTGTTCGTCGCGGCGATGCGCGAATGGCGCCGCACCGCCGCCAAGGGCCTTGCCGACCGCGATCTGACCCGGGCCAGCCTGCCGCAGCGGATCGACCGGGTGATGAGCGTCACCCTCGGCCGCGAGATCGAATTGCTCGAACGTCGGCTGGGCTTCCTCGCCTCGGTCGGCTCGACCGCCCCCTTCGTTGGCCTGTTCGGCACGGTGTGGGGCATCATGAACAGCTTCGAATCGATCTCGGCCACCAAGAACACCTCGCTCGCGGTGGTGGCGCCCGGCATCTCCGAGGCGCTGTTCGCCACCGCGCTCGGCCTCGTCGCCGCGATTCCGGCGGTGATCGCCTACAACAAGATCTCGAGCGACCTCGACCGCTACGGCAAGCGGCTGGAGAACTTCGCCGGCGAGTTCGGCGCGATCCTGTCCCGTCAGCTCGAGGAGAAGATCTGATGGGCGGCCCGGTCGGCCTCCGCCGGGGCCGGGAGAAGTTCCGGCCGGTGGCGGCGATCAACGTCACCCCGATGGTCGACGTGATGCTGGTGCTGCTGGTGATCTTCATGGTCACCGCCCCCCTGCTGACCGCCGGGGTCCAGGTCGATCTGCCCAAGACCCAGGCCGCGCCGCTGAAGGGCGATGACCAGCCGGTCTCGGTCAGCGTCGACGCCCACGGCCGGATCTTCGTCCAGGAGACCGAGGTCCGGATGGAGGAACTGGCGCCCAAGCTTCAGGCGATCGTCGCCCAGAAGCCGGAAACCCGCATCTTCGTGCGCGGTGACAAGGGGATCGAGTACGGCAAGGTGATGGAGGTGATGGGGGTGCTCAGCAGCGCCGGGATCCCCAAGGTCGCCCTGATCACCGAGAACCGCAGCCCCGACGCCCCCCGGACCAAGCACTAGGCGGCGTCATGGACATCCGGCGGGAAAGCTACATCTATTCCGGCCTGCTGCACCTGTTCATCGTGTTGCTCGCGGTGCTGGGGCTGCCTCACCTGTGGCGCGAGCCGCCGGTCGATGAGGAGCCGATGGTGGTCGATATCGTCCAGATCGGGCCGAAGACCAATCCGCCGCCGCTGCGCGACAACAAGCCGCAGCCGGAACCGCAGAAGATCGACGAACCGAGCCCCGAGCCGCCGACTCCCCAGCCGGTCAAGCCCGAGCCCAAGCCGATTCCGGCGCCGCCGCCGCCCACTCCGGTGCCGCCGCCGCCGAAGCCCGAGCCCAAGCCCGAGCCGCCCAAGCCCGAGCCCAAGCCGGAACCGAAGCCCGAGCCGAAGCCCGAGCCCAAACCCGAGCCGAAGCCGGAGCCCAAGCCCGAGCCGCCCAAGCCCGAGCCCAAGCCGAAGCCGCCCGAGCAGAAGCGCAAGGAGCCGAGCGAGGACCTCGATTCGCTGCTGAAGTCGGTCGAGAAGAACAAGCCGCAGCCGCAGCAGGCCAAGCAGCAGCCCGACGACCTCGACAAGCTGCTGAAGGGGGTCGAATCGATGAAGCCGGCGACGCCGCAGGCCAAATCCTCGGCCGGTCAGTCGCAGCCGCAATCGGTGCGCGGTTCCAGCATGCACAATGCCAACGAGCCGGTGTCGATGACCGAAAAGGACGCCATCCGCGCCCATGTCGAGAAGTTCTGGGACGTGCCGGCCGGGGCCAAGGACGCCGACAAGCTGATCGTGCTGGTCCGCGTCTCGGTGATGCCCGACGGCACCGTCACCGATGCCCAGGTGGTGCCCGACCCGGTGCAGATGCTGAACCCCTATTACCAGGCCGCCGCCGACAGCGCCCGCCGCGCCGTTCGCCGTGCCAGCCCGTTGCCGATCCCGGCCAACACATACGAACAGTTCCGGGATTTCACCCTCGCCTTCAACCCGCAATTCGCGGCAGGAAGAT
>JBDLVO010000019.1:0-6697 GCA_039804805.1 Pseudomonadota bacterium | reverse complement strand
GACCAGGAACGGCTCGACGGGGTGCGGCTCCGGGCCGCCGCCTTCACCAACCTGACCCGCGACCATCTCGACTATCACCGCGACATGGAGGCCTATGCCGCCGCCAAGCGCCGCCTGTTCGCCGAGCTGCTGCCCGGCGACGGCGTCGCGGTGATCGACATGGATGGCGACTGGTCACCCTATTTCGCCGCCGCCGCCCGCGCCCGCGGCCTGCGCCTGATCACCACCGGCGCCGCCGGCGAGGATATCCGCCTGATCGAGGCCACCCCCTCCCCCGCCGGCCAGAGCCTGCGCCTCGGCCTGTTCGGGCGCGAGGTCGGCGTCACCCTGCCGCTGGCCGGGCGGTTCCAGGCCCACAACGCCTTGTCCGCCCTCGGCCTCGCCCTCGCCGTCGGCGCCGAGCCGGCCCAGGCGCTGGCCGCGCTGGAGCGGCTCGACGGGGTGCCGGGCCGGTTGCAGCGGGTCGCCGCCCGCGCCAACGGCGCCGCGATCTATGTCGATTACGCCCACACCCCCGACGCGCTGGAAACCGTGCGGCGCGCGCTCAGGCCCCATGCCGCCGGGCGGCTGGTGGCGCTGTTCGGCTGCGGCGGCGACCGCGACCCCGGCAAGCGCGGCCTGATGGGCTCGATCGCCGGCCGGCTGGCCGACCGCGTCATCGTCACCGACGACAATCCGCGTGGCGAGGATCCGGCCCGGATCCGCTCGGCGATCCTGGCCGGCTGCCTGGGCGGGATCGAGATCGCCGACCGCCGCGCCGCGATCGGCACCGCCATTGCCGGGCTGGAGGCGGGCGACCTGCTGGTGATCGCCGGCAAGGGCCACGAGACCGGCCAGATCGTCGGCGATCAGGTGCTGCCGTTCGATGACGCGATCGAGGCCCGCGCCGCCGCGCGGACGGCCGACCGGGTCGGCGGCACCGGCCCGCTGTGGACCGGGGCCGAGGCCGCCGCCGCCACCGGCGGCAGCGCCGAGGGCCGCGCTGGCCGAGGCCGCCCGCGCCCGCACCACCGCCCGCGTCGCCGCCATCACCGGCAGCGTCGGCAAGACCGGCACCAAGGAGATGCTGGCGCTGGCCCTGGCCGAGCAGGGGCCGACCCACGCCACCGCCGGCAACCTCAACAATCATTACGGCGTGCCGCTGTCGCTGGCCCGGCTGCCGCGCGACGCCGCCTTCGCGGTGTTCGAACTCGGCATGAACCACCCGGGCGAGCTGACCCCGCTCGCCGCGCTGGTGCGGCCCGAGGTGGCGGTGATCACCACCGTCGAGGCGGTCCATCTCGAATTCTTCGCCTCGACCGAGGCGATCGCCGCCGCCAAGGCCGAGATCCTCGGCGGCGTCGCCCCGGGCGGGGTGGCGATCCTGCCGCGCGACAACCGCCACTATCACCGCCTCGCCGCCGCCGCGACCGAGCGCGGCCAGACCGTCCGCTCGTTCGGCAACCACATCGAGTCCCATGCCCGCCTGCTCGATTGCGGGGTCGATCCCGATTCGACCGCGGTGTTCGCCCTGATCGGCGATCGCGCCCTGGCCTACCGCATCGGCGTGCCGGGGCGGCAATGGGCGGTCAATTCGCTGGCGGTGCTGCTGACGGTCGAGGCGCTGGGCGGCGACCCGCTGCAGGCGGCGCGCGCCCTGGCCGGCCTCGCCGCGCCGAAGGGACGCGGCCGGCGGCAGCGCCTGCCCTGCGCCGGCGGCGGCAGCGTCGAGCTGATCGACGAAAGCTACAACGCCTCGCCGGTGTCGATGCGGGCGGCGATCGCCGCGCTGGCGGCGGCCCGGCCGGCCAAGGGCGGCCGCCGCCTCGCCGTGCTGGGCGACATGCTCGAACTGGGGCGAGACTCGCCGGCTTTGCATGCCGGCCTTGCGGAAGCGATCGAGACCTGGGGGATCGATCTGGTGTACACCGCCGGCCCACTGATGGCCAACCTCCACGCCGCCCTGGCCGAATCGCGCCGGGGCGGCCATGCCGATTCCGCCGACGCCGCGATTCCGCTGGTGCTGGCCGGCCTGCGTCCGGGCGACGTGGTGATGGTCAAGGGCTCGGCGGGCAGCCGCATGGCCCGCGTCGTTCAGGCTCTGACGGAAAGGGTGCCGGGCCAACATGCTGTATGATTTTCTCTATCCCCTGGCCGACCAGATTGGGGTGTTCAATCTGTTCCGCTACATCACCTTCCGTGCCGTCGGCGCGACGCTGACGGCGCTGGTGGTGTCGTTCGTGCTGGCGCCCCGGCTGATCGTCTGGCTGCGCGGCTGGCAGAAGCAGGGCCAGCCGATCCGCGCCGACGGGCCGGAAAGCCATCTGCTGACCAAGAAGGGCACGCCGACCATGGGCGGGCTGCTGATCCTGCTGGCGCTGGCGGTGTCGACCCTGCTGTGGGCCGACCTGCGTTCGCCCTGCGTGTGGATCGTGCTGCTGGTGACGCTGGGCTACGGCCTGATCGGCTTCCTCGACGATTACCTCAAGGTGTCGAAGAAGAACCCCAAGGGCCTGCCCGGCCGCTCGAAGCTGGTCGGCGAGATCGCCATCGCCCTCGTCGCCGCGTTATGGGTGCTGGCGATTCAGCGCGAACCGATGGCCGGTGCCCTCGCCGTGCCATTTTTCAAGACCATCCTGATCCAGTTGTCGTGGTTCTACCTGCCCTTCGCGGTGTTCGTGGTGGTGGGGGCCGGCAACGCCGTCAACCTGACCGACGGACTCGACGGGCTGGCGATCGTCCCGGTGATGATCGCCGCCGGGGTGTTCGCGGTGATTTCCTATCTGGTGGGCCACGCGGTGTTTGCCAATTACCTGCAGATCCATTACGTCCCCGGCGCGGGCGAACTGGCGGTGTTCTGCGGGGCGCTGGTCGGGGCCGGATTGGGCTTTCTGTGGTTCAACGCCCCCCCGGCGATGGTGTTCATGGGCGACACCGGCTCGCTGGCCCTGGGCGGCGCGCTGGGCGCGGTGGCGCTGGTGACCAAGCACGAACTGGTGCTCGGCATCGTCGGCGGCCTGTTCGTGCTGGAAACGGTGTCGGTGATCGTCCAGGTCACCTCCTACCGCCTGACCGGCAAGCGGGTGTTCCGGATGGCGCCGCTGCACCA
This sequence comes from Pseudomonadota bacterium, assembly GCA_039804805.1. Lineage (GTDB taxonomy): Bacteria > Pseudomonadota > Alphaproteobacteria > Rhodospirillales > Magnetospirillaceae > Phaeospirillum. The sequence goes on along the minus strand of JBDLVO010000019.1, from coordinate 3,609 downwards.
TCACTTCGAGAAGAAAGGCTGGGCCGAGCCGACGGTGGTGATCCGGTTCTGGATCATCGCCACCATCCTCGCCCTGGCCGGGCTTTCCACCTTGAAACTGCGTTAGGGGAGGATCGATGGCGCTCAGCTTTCTCGCCGGCCGGAAGGTCGCGGTGATGGGTCTCGGCAAATCGGGCACCACCACCGCCCGGGCCCTGCTCGCGGCCGGGGCCACCGTGCTGGCCTGGGACGACGAGTCCACCGCGCGGGACAAGGCGTCGAGCGCCGGCATCCCGGTGGCCGACCCGCTGGCGGAATGCCCGCTGGCGGTCGATCTGCTGGTGTGGAGCCCAGGCGTGCCGCACACCCACCCCACCCCCCATCCGCTGGCCGAGGCCGCCCGCGCCGAGCGGGTGCCGCTGGTCAGCGACATCAGCCTGCTGGCGCGGTCGCGTCCCGGCGCCCGCCTCGTCGGCATCAGCGGCACCAACGGCAAATCGACCACCACCACCCTGGTCGCCCATCTGCTCGCCGCCGCCGGGATCGAGACCGCCGCCGGCGGCAATCTCGGCACCGCCGCGCTCGACCTGCCCGAACTCGGGCCGGACGGACGGCTGGTGCTGGAACTGTCCTCCTACCAGCTCGAACTGTCGGACGGGCTGGTGCTGTCGAGTGCGGCGCTGCTCAACGTCACCCCCGACCATCTCGCCCGCCATGGCGGGATGGAGGGCTATGTCGCCGCCAAGCGCCGGCTGTTCGACTATCTCGCCCCGGACGGCACCGCCGTGATCGGCATCGACGACGACCCCTGCCGGGCGATCGCCGCCGACCTGGAGGCCGCCGGCCGGCGGGTGGTGCGGATCTCGGCCGAGACCCCGCTCGCGCGCGGCGTGTCGGCCGCCGACGGCAAACTGCGCGAGGACGGAGAGGTGGTGGCCGATCTCGCCGCCTGCCCGCGCCTGCCCGGCCGCCACAACTGGCAGAACGCCTGCGCCGCCTATGCCCTGGCCCGGGCCGAGGGGGTCGCCCCCGCGGACGCCGCCGCCGCGCTGGCGACCTATCCCGGCCTCGCCCACCGCCAGGAATGGCTGGCCGAGATCGGCGGGGTGACCTGGATCAACGATTCGAAGGCGACCAACGCCGACGCGACCGAAAAGGCCCTGGTCTGCCACCAGCGGATCCACTGGATCCTCGGCGGCCGGCCCAAGGAGGGCGGCATCGCCGCGCTGGCGCCGCTGTTCCCGCGCATCGCCCACGCCTATCTGATCGGCGAGGCGACCGAGGCCTTCGCCCGGCTGCTGGCCACCGCCAAGGTGCCGACCACCTGCTGCGGCGAACTCGGTGTCGCGGTCGATCTGGCCCGGCGGCAGGCCCGCGCCGGCGAGGTGGTGCTGCTGTCGCCGGCCTGCGCCTCGTGGGATCAGTTCCGCTCGTTCGAGCATCGCGGCGACGTGTTCCGCGAAATGGTCGCCGCGATCGAACGCAACGCCCGCGCCGACGGCGTGCCGACCAGCGGCGCCCCCCGGGGGGCCGAGGGCGGGAGTGCGGCGGGATGAGCATCACCTTCGGCCGCACCGATACCTCCGTGCTCGGCCGCTGGTGGTGGACGGTCGATCGCTGGACCATCGCCGCCCTGATGCTGCTGATCGCCGTCGGCGCCCTGCTGACGATGGCGGCCAGCCCGGCGGTGGCCGAGCGGATCCACGTCGAGAGTTTCCATTTCGTCCGCCGCCAGTTCATCTTCCTCGCCCCGGCGGTGGCGGTGATGCTGGGGGTGTCGCTGCTGACCCCGCGTCAGGTGCGGCGGATGGCGGTGATCGGCCTGCTGGTGTCGGTGGCGATGCTGGTGCTGGTGCCGCTGATCGGCGCCGAGGTCAAGGGGGCGCGGCGCTGGCTGACCCTGGCCGGCCTCTCCGTGCAGCCGTCGGAATTCGCCAAGCCGTTCTTCGCGGTGGTGGTGGCCTGGATGTTCGCCGGCGCCCGGCTCGATCCCGGCTTTCCCGGCCGGCTGATCGCCTGCGCCCTGCTCGGTCTGGTGGCCGGGCTGCTGCTGCTTCAGCCCGATGTCGGCCAGACCGCGGTGCTCGCCATGATCTGGGCGGTCGAGTTCTTCCTGGCCGGGATGCCGCTGCTGCTGGTGGTGGGGATGGGGCTGGCCGCGCCGGTGCTGGCGGTGGCCGCCTACCAGATGTTCCCCCACGTCCAGGCGCGGGTCGACCGATTCCTTGACCCGTCGGGCGGTGACGGCTATCAGGTCGCCACCGCGCTGCATGCCTTTCGCAATGGCGGGTTGTTCGGCTGCGGCCCGGGCGAGGGCAAGGTCAAGCTGGTGCTGCCCGACGCCCACACCGATTTCATCCTCGCCGTCGCCGGCGAGGAATTCGGTCTCGCCCTGTGCCTGGTGGTGGTGGCGCTGTTCGCCTTCGTCGTGCTGCGCGGTCTGGCCCGGCTGATCAAGGAGGACAACCTGTTCGTGGTGCTGGCCACCACCGGCCTGCTGGTGCAGTTCGGCCTCCAGGCCTGCGTCAACATGGCCTCCACCCTGCGGCTGATGCCGGCCAAGGGGATGACGCTGCCGTTCATCTCCTATGGCGGCTCGTCGATGATCGCGCTGGCGCTGGCGATGGGAATGGTGCTGGCGCTGACCCGCACCCGGTACGGACAGGAAGGACTCGACACATGAACGCCGCCGCGCCGCTGATCGTCCTCGCCGCCGGCGGCACCGGCGGCCATGTCTTCCCGGCCGAGGCGCTGGCCGGGGCGCTGCTGGAACGCGGCCTGCGCCTCGCTCTGGTCACCGACCGGCGCGGCGAGGCCTATGGTGGCACGCTGGGCCGGCTCGAGACCCACCGCATCCGCGCCGGCGGCCTGGCCGGGCGCGGTCCGCTGGCCCGGCTGCGCGCGGCGGGCGAACTGGCGCTCGGCATCCTCCAGGCCCGCCGCCTGCTGAAGACGCTCGACCCGGCGGTGGTGGTCGGCTTCGGCGGCTACGCCTCGGTGCCGGGAATGGTGGCGGCGACGATGGCCCACCGCCCGACGGTGATCCACGAACAGAACGCGGTGCTCGGCCGCGCCAACCGGCTGCTGGCCGGGCGGGTCGACCGCATCGCCACCTCGTTCCCCCAGGTCGCCCACCTGGAAGCCCGCCTCGCCGACCGGCTGGTCCATACCGGCATGCCGGTGCGGGCGGCGGTGGCGGCGCTGGGCGGCACCCCCTATGCCACCCCGGCGCCGGACGGCCCGCTGCGCCTGCTGGTGCTGGGCGGCAGCCAGGGGGCGCGGGTGCTGTCCGAGGTGGTGCCGGCGGCGCTGGCCCGGCTGCCCGACGACCTCCGCCCCCGGCTGGAGGTGGCCCAGCAATGCCGGCCGGAGGATCTGGCCGGGGTCGAGCAGGCCTATCGCGCCAGCGGCATCCGCGCCACCCTCGCCAGCTTCTTCGCCGACGCGCCGGAGCGGATCGCCCAGGCCCATCTGGTGATCGCCCGCGCCGGCGCCTCGACCGTGGCCGAGCTGATCGCGCTCGGCCGCCCGGCGATCCTGGTGCCCTACCCCCACGCGATCGACGACCATCAGACCGCCAATGCCCACGCCGTCGCCGAACATGGCGGGGCGTGGCTGATGCCGCAGACC
>JBDLVO010000018.1:0-10133 GCA_039804805.1 Pseudomonadota bacterium | reverse complement strand
CGGCCCCTCGGCGACCAGTTCGGGCAGGCCGACCGCAGTCAGCAGCGAAGCGGCGACCCGGCTGGCGAGGCGCGGCCCGGCGCAGGTGACCAGCGGCACCCCGACCCGCAGGGCGTCGGCGGCGGTGGTATGGGCGCCGCAGACCAGGGCGTCGAGGAACAGATCGGCGGCGGGCAGGCGGGCGAGATGCTCGGCGCGGGGCAGGCGCGGCGCCCAGATCAGGCGGTCGCGGGCGATGCCGGCGGCCTCGGCCACCGCCTCCAGCCGCGCGCGGGCCGGGGCCGGCGGGGCCAGTTGCCACAGCACAGAACCGGGCAGCGCGGCGAGGATCTCCAGCCACAGCGCGAAGCTGGCGCGGTCGAGCTTGCGGTGGCCGTTGAACGAGCACAGTACCAGGGCCTCCTCGGGCAGGCCGAGGGCTGCGCGCGGCGGCGGCGGCGCAGGTGGGGTCCAGGCCTGATTGATCTGGTAGCCATGCGGCAGGCGGATCAGCGCCTCGGCGAAATGGTCGCGCTGGTCGGGCGGCACCAGCACCGGATCGACGAGGGTGTAGTCGATCCACGGCGCCGCCGGGCTGGCGGCGAGGCCGAGCCAGGCCAGTTGCAGCGGCGCCGGGCGGTGGGCGGCGATGCCGGGGCGGGCATGGCGGGTGAACACCGACAGATCGACCAGCAGGTCGATTCCGGCCGCCACCAGCCGCTCGGCGGCGGCGCGGTCGCCGATACCGCGCAGATCGAGGAAGGCGTCGCTGTCGGCGGCGATCCGGTCGCGCCAGCCCGAACCGTCCTCCGGCCCGACCGAAGCCGCCACCACCCGCACCCGGGCGCGGTCATGGGCGCGGAACAGGTCGCCGGCCAGATGCATCGTCGCGTGCTCGCGGAAATCGGGCGACAGATAGGCCACCGTCAGCGGCGCCCCCGGCGGCGGGGCCGGGCGGGAGCGGTCGGTCAGCGGGCGCGGCACGGCGGGAACGCGGAAGGCGGCCTCGGCGGCGGCGATCCGCCGCATCTCCACCCCCGAGAACGGGAAGAACAGCGCCTCCTGCACCGGCAGCACCAGCACGCCGGGGCGGGCCTGGGCGAGATCACGGCGCAGCTCGGCCAGCACCGCGTCCTCGCCGTCCCAATCGGCGCTTTCGCGGCAGGCGCGCAGCAGGTGGCCGCGGGCCTGGACCAGCCCGGGATCAAGGGCCAGGGCGGCGCGCAGCCGCTCGACCGCCTCGGCCTGACGCCCCAGCCGCAGCAGCGCCTGCCCGAGCAAGGCGTGCAGGTCGGCGCGGCGGGGGTGGCGGGCGATGCCGGCGGTCAGCACCTCGACCGCCGCCTCGGCGTCGCCGCCCAGCAGCAACTGGCCGAGATTGACCGGGCCGCCGGGATGGGCCGGCGCCAGCCGGATCAGGGCGCGGTAGGCCTCGGCCGCCTCGGCGGCGCGGTCGAGCCCGCGCAGGGCGTTGCCGAGCGCCAGCAGCGCCTCGGGATCGCCGCGCTCGGCCAGCGGCCGCAGCAGCGCCACCGCCTCCTCGGCGCGGTCGAGCAGCATCAGGCCGCGCGCCTTGCTGAAGCTGGCGGCGGGATGGCCGGGCGCGGCGGCGAGGATGCGGTCGAGATGGCGCAGCGCCGGGACCGGCTGGCCGGCGGTCAGCAGCATCAGGGCAAGGTTGTAGCGGGGCGGAATCGCCTGGGGCAGCGCCGCCACCACCTTTTCCAGCGCGGCCAGCGCCGGCTTGACCTTGCCGGCCTGGGCCAGGGCGACGGCGCGGGCCATCTCGCGCTCGGGATCGATCATCCGCCCCTCCCCCAGATGTCGCCCTGCTTGCGGAAACGCTGCGGCCGGTGCGAGCGGAAGCGTTCGCCGCTCCATTCCCGCACCGTCACCTCGATCTGGCGCGGTTCGAGCCGGATCAGACAATAGCCGTTGGGTTCGCCCCGCTGCCGGGTCGAGCAGGCGGTGCCGGCCTGGACCAGCACCAGCGCCCCCGCCGCGCCGGCCCCGACCAGATCGACCCGGGCGCGGTGGGCGTGGCCGGTCAGCACCAGATCGATGCCGTGGCCGAGCAGCACCTCGAACGGATGACCGCCGCCGGCATCGGCGGGAGGGTGATGCAGCACCACCAGCCGCATCGCCTCGGCCGGCGCCCCGGCCAGCAGGGTTTCCAGCCGGTCGAGATGGGCATCGGTCAGCGCCCCCGATTTCCAGCGTAGCGGCCGGGTGCTGTCGAGCCCGACCGCCACCACGCCGTCGCCCCGCCACGCCGAGGGAAAGTCGCGATGCGGCAGCAGGCGGCGGAACTTGGCGCGCGGCCGCAGCAGCCGGTCGAACGGGCGGTAGAGCGGCGCGATGTCGTGATTGCCCGGCACCACCACCAGCGGCGCGGCGATGCGGTCGAGGAAGGCGCGGGCCTCGGCGAACTGGCGCGAGCGGGCGCGCTGGGTCAGGTCGCCCGAGATCGCCACCAGATCCGGCCCGGCCTGGGCCAGATCCTCCAGCAGCGCCGCCGCCAGCGCCGGATCGGCCCGGCCGAAATGCAGATCGGACAGATGGGCGATCAGGTTCATGCCCGCCCGCTCCCGGCCGGGTTGCGCCCGGCCGGCATCAGTACCCTGAGCGCGCGGGGGCGGACCCGCAGCCGCAGCGGTGCCCCCAGCACCGCCACCTCGCCGTCGAGCGACACCAGCGCCCGCCGCGCCGCCGGATCGATCCGCAACTCGCGGGCGGAAAAGCGGCGCAGACGCGGGCTGCCCCGCCAGCGCCCGCACAGGGTCTCGACCGCCAGCGCCAGCAGCGCCAGCCGGCCGGGGCAATCGGCCACCAGCACGTCGAGCCGGCCGCCGGCGAGGCTGTCGCGCGACAAGGGCGGGGTCTCCTCGCGCCAGGCATTGTTGCTGACCACCAGCAGCGGGGTGGTCAGCGTGCGCGGCGCCGCGTCGTCGAGCCGCAGGGTCAGGGTCATCGGCGCCCAGCGCAGCAGCCCACGCAGCAGCGCCAACGCCATCGCCGGGGCCTTGCGCCAGCCCCGCCGCTGGAGATGGTCGCGCCGCCGCACCACCCAGGGATGGAGCCCAAGCGCGGCCCAGATCGCGAACGGCCGGCCGTTCAGCTCAGCGAGATCGATCGCCCCCGGCCGGGCGGTCGCCACCGCCGCCGCCGCCGCCACCGGGTCGAGCGGCAGGCCGATGTCGCGGGCGAACAGGTTGAGGGTGCCGAGCGGCAGGATGCCGAGCGGCCGGTCGCGGCCGAGGCCGTGATCAACCGCGGCGAGGATGGTGCCGTCGCCGCCGCCGACCACCACCGCGTCGAGATCGGCGCGCCCGGCCTGGGCGGCGAGACAGCCCGGCAGCTCGCGCCGGCCGACCACCCACAGATCGACCCGGTGCCCGGCCGCCTCGAACGCGGCACGGATCGCCGCGACGGTGGCGGCGAGACGGTACCGGCGGAACCCGCCGGCGGAACGGTTGATGACCAGGGCGATCTGCATCTCGGCAGACAGCATCCCGGACCCGTCCCCGCTGTCAAGGGTGATGATGGCGCCAGACCGCAGGGGAGAAAGTTTCGCGAGCTCCGCCCGCACCTGCCACGGACCCAACGCCCTTGGACCCTTTGGGAGGCGGGGATAGGCTATTTTAACGAGAATGAATATGTTTTAATTCCATCCTTTAAGTCACTCCACTCTGGAGCCCGTCCGATGGTGAAGCTACACCGCGCACCGCCGACCAAATTTCCGCTCGATCGCCCGGGAACCACCGCACAGCGCGCGAACATCTCGACGGCTGGCCGGGCCGTTCCGATCCCACCGACCAGATTCCCGGCCCCGTCGGCGCCGGCCGCCCCTTCGCGACCGGGCAACGCCATGCCGCCTCCCCGGACTTTCGGCCCGGTGTTCCAGCGAATGAAAGTGACCGGCTTCAAAGCGGATATCATCGAAATCACCATCCTCAAGGCCCGTTCGGTTTGCCGCGCTCTCAGTAAGACCGACCCGGAAACCCTGATCAAAATTATCAAAGAAGTCATGAACGTCACGATAAACAAACGGCAGGCAGAGATCGTGATGAAAAAATACAAAAAAATATACACAGCCCTGACCAATATAACAAAGTCTAATTTCAAATTCGACAAGGACATGAGCGGAAATGATTTTGCCTATGTCATCCCGCAGGATAGCACTCATACCATCACAATCGGGAAATTATTCATGGATTCTAATTATAAGGGGATTGATTCCCGTGTCGGCACCGTAATCCATGAAGTCAGTCATTTTATCGATGTTCTTGGGACCGAGGACAAGGCCTATGGCGACGACATCGAAGATCTCAACCTGATCGATGCGATGAGCAACGCGGACACCATCGAGAGGTTTGCCGAAATGTTCAAGTAATCCCCCCTGCCGGACGCCTGAACTCTTCCCTGTGCCCGATATTGGCTTTCAGGGGGGACGGGCAGGCTTCGCCGCCTCCCTCCCCCACGGGTTCCAAGGGCCCCCGGCCCTTGGCGGGCGTGGGCGGAGCCCACATCCGTCACTGAAACAAAGATTGAAAAACCTGGGGGCCGCCTGCAAGCTGAGGCAAAAGGGTGGCGGTGACAGCCGCCCAATGATCGAACGGGGGATGTCCGGAATGTCAAGCCGCAATCCTTATGACGCCGATCTCGCCAAAAATCCCGCCAATCACGTTCCGCTTTCACCCTTGGGTTTTCTTGAGCGCACCGCCACGGTCCACCCCGACCGGGTCGGGGTGATCCACGGCGCCCGCCGCATCACCTGGGCGGAAAGCTACCGGCGCTGCCGCCGGCTGGCCTCGGCGCTGGCCCGCCACGGGATCGGGCCGGGCGACACGGTGGCGGTGATGGCCCCCAACATTCCGGCGGCGTTCGAGGCCACCTTCGGCGTGCCGATGGTCGGCGCGGTGCTGTGCGCCCTCAACATCCGCCTCGACGCCGAGGCGATCGCCTTCATGCTCGAGCATGGCGAGGCCAAGCTGCTGCTGTGCGACCGCGAATGCGCCCCGGTGATCGCCAAGGCGCTGACCCGGCTGACCCACCGGCCGCTGGTGATCGACATCGACGACGAGGAGGCGCTGGGCGGCGAGCGGATCGGGACGATGGAATACGAGGATTTCCTCGCCCTCGGCGACCCCGATTACGTCTGGCGCTGGCCCGAGGACGAGTGGGAGGCGATCGCCCTCAACTACACCTCGGGCACCACCGGCAATCCCAAGGGGGTGGTCTATCACCATCGCGGCGCCTATCTCAACGCGATCGGCAACGCGGTGACCTGCGGCATCGCCGGCCATCCGGTCTATCTGTGGACCCTGCCGATGTTCCACTGCAACGGCTGGTGCTTCCCCTGGACCGTCACCGCGCTGGCCGGCACCCATGTCTGCCTGCGCCGGGTCGAGGGGCGGGCGATGTTCGCCGCCATCGCCGACCATGGCGTCACCCACATGTGCGGCGCGCCGATCGTGATGGGGCTGCTGATCAACACGCCGGAGGCCGACCGCCGCCCCCTGCCCCACCCGGTCAATTTCCTTACCGCCGCCGCGCCGCCGCCGGCGGCGGTGATCGAGCGGCTGGAGCGCCAGGGCTTCCGCATCACCCACGTCTACGGCCTGACCGAAGTCTATGGCCCGGTCACCGTCTGCGCCTGGCACGAGGAATGGGACGCGCTGCCGATCGAGGAGCGCGCCCGGCTGAAGGCCCGCCAGGGGGTGCGCTACCTGACCGAGGAGGCGGTGATGGTGGCCGACCCGCTCAGCCTCGAACCGGTGCCCCAGGACGGCGCCACCCTGGGCGAGGTGTTCTTTCGCGGCAACGTGGTGATGAAGGGCTACCTCAAGAACCCCGCCGCCACCGCCGAGGCCTTTGCCGGCGGCTGGTTCCACACCGGCGATCTCGGGGTGTGGCATCCCGACGGCTACATCGAGCTGCGCGACCGCTCGAAGGACATCATCATCTCGGGCGGCGAGAACATCTCGACCATCGAGGTCGAGGGGGTGCTGTACCAGCATCCGGCGGTGGCCGAGGCGGCGGTGGTGGCCCGCCCCGACGAGAAATGGGGCGAGACCCCCTGCGCCTTCGTCGGCCTCAAGGACGGCGCCAGCGCCACCGCCGAGGAGATCATCGCCTTCGCCCGCACCCGGCTGGCCCATTACAAATGCCCGCGCACCGTGGTGTTCACCGCCCTGCCGAAAACCTCGACCGGCAAGGTGCAGAAATACGTCCTGCGCGAGATGGCGCGCCGGCTCGGGGCCTGAACCGGCCCCGCTCCGCCCACGGGTTGATGGTATTTCGCGACCTCTTCTCGCCTTGGGTGAAGTAGGGCGCCGATTGCGGCAGGAAGGGGGAAATCGACTATTCCATCGCGGTTCTGATCGGGTAAAGTCCGGACGAGCGGCTCGCCACGGCGGGCACCGCCCTCCCCTCTTGCGGCGATCGACAGGTGAACGGCGTGGCGCCCGGCGTGGCAGAAGACGACATGACCCAGTATGGTCTCGCGGCGCAGGTCGCCGCGCTACGGGCCGAGATCCGCGCCGATCTCGACCTGTCCGGGCTCGACCGGATCTCGGTCGCGTTGTACGACCCCCGCACCGACCTGCTGAAGACCTTCATCCACGCCAGCGACCGGCCCAACCCGCTCGACCATGCCTCGGCGCCGCTGGCCTCGCTGCCCAGCCTGCGCGAACTGGCCGAAAGCGGGCAGAGCCGCACCGTCAACGACCTCGAGGCGGTGGCCCAGACCGGCCACGATTACGTCGCCCGGCTGGTGGCGTCGGGCTATCGCGCCAGCCACACCATGCCGCTGCTGGGCCGGGACGGCCTGCATGGCTTCCTGTTCCTCAACGCCACCTGCCGCGATTTCTTCACCCCCGCCGCCCTCGGCCGGCTCAAGCCCTATGCCGGGCTGATCGGCCAGATGGTGCTGCGTGAACTCGACGCGCTGCGGGCAATGCGCAGCATGGTGCGGGTGCTGTTGCAGATCGCGGCGGTGCGCGACGGCGAGACCGGCGCCCACCTCGCCCGGATGGCGCGCTATTCCCGCCTGATCGCCCTCAATCTCGCCCGGCGCCACGCCCTCAGCGACGAATTCGTCGAATACCTGTTCCATTTCGCCCCGGTCCACGACGTCGGCAAGATCGGGGTGCCCGACCACATCCTGCTGAAGCCCGGCCCGCTCACCCCCGACGAATTCGCCCAGATGAAGCTGCATGTCGGCCGGGGGGTCGAAATCGTCGATCTGGCGGTGGGCGAGCACGCCTTCATCTCCGGACTGCATCTGCGCATGCTGCGCAACATCGTCGCCTGCCATCACGAGAAGCTCGACGGCAGCGGCTATCCGCGTGGATTGAAGAGCGAGGACATCCCGCTCGAAGCCCGCATCGTCGCGGTGGCCGACGTGTTCGACGCCCTGACCTCGCGCCGGCCCTACAAGGCGGCGTGGAGCAACGAGCGGGCGCTCGCCACCCTCGCCGCCGAGGCTGCTTCCGGCAAGCTCGATGCCGATTGCGTCGCCGCCCTCGCCGCCTGTCCGGCCGAAATCGCCGAGATCCAGAGCCGCTTCGTCGAGACCGTGGTGGGATGATCCGCCGCGCCGCCCGCCCGCTGGCCCTCGCCCTGGCGCTGCTGGCCGCCGCCCCCGCCGCCGCCGCCGCCGATGGCAACGTCTGGTCGGCGCAGCGCCACCCCGCCCCCGGCCCGGCCGAGGCGATCGGCTCGGCCGCCGCTGGCTGTCTGGCCGGGGCGGCACCGCTGCCGGCCGACGGCCCGGGCTACCAGATCCTTCGCCCCGCCCGCAACCGCGCCTGGGGCCACCCCGCCACCGTCGCCTTCATCCGCGATCTCGCCACCGCCGCCCACCGCGCCGGCCTGCCGCTGCTGCTGATCGGCGACATGGCCCAACCGCGCGGCGGCCCGCTGCCGTTCGGCCATGCCAGCCACCAGAACGGACTCGACGTCGATGTCTGGTTCCGCCTGACCCCGCGCCCGCTGTCGCGCCAGGAACTGGCCGAGCCGGAACCGCGCACGATGGTGCGGGGCGACGTGGTCGATCCCGATTCCTGGAGCCCCGGTCAGGCCAAGCTGATCGAACTGGCCGCCACCCGCCCCGGGGTGGATCGGATGTTCGTCCACCCGGCGATCAAACGGGCGCTGTGCGACGCCCTGCCGCCCGACCGGCGCGGCTGGCTGGCCAAGGTGCGGCCGTGGTGGGGCCATACCGAACATTTCCATGTCCGCCTCGCCTGCCCCGCGGATTCGCCCCACTGCGAACCCCAGGCCCCGCCCCCGCCCGGCGATGGCTGCGGCGAGGAACTCGCCTCCTGGCTGGCCCGCCCGGTGCCGGTGCCCAAGGAACACGCCCACCGTCAGGCCAAGCCTCTCCCCGCCGCCTGCGGGCCGGTGCGCAAGGCGAAGTAAGAGAGCGGGCTCCCGCCCGCACCCGGCCGGGGCGATGCCCCGGACCCCCTTGGATTTCATCGATCAAAAAATTCTGCGGGCCGGCGGGCGGCAGCCCGCCAGACTCGCGGAGCCCCGTCAGGCCGCCGGTTCGGGCTCGACGGGAGGGGTGGGAATCACCTGGAGGCGGCGATCGTCCTTGCAGAAGCCGAGGCCGATCTGGCCGTTCTTCAGCCGCAGGGCATCCTCGCCGAACAGCTCGCGCCGCCAGCCGCGCAAGGCGGGGACGTCGGCCGCGTCGTCGGCGGCGATCGCGTCGAGGTCGGCGGCATTGGCGACCAGCCGGCTGGCGACGCCGTGCTCGTCGCACTTCATCTTCAGCAGCACCTTCAGCAGATCGACCACCGGGCCGAGGCCCTTGGGCAGATCGACCCGGTCGGGCGGAGCCGGGCACTGGCTTTCCGGCATGTCGAGCCCACGGCGGACCGCTTCGAGAATCGCCTGGCCCATCCGGCCCTCGCCCAGGCCCTTGCCGATGCCGCGCATCCGGCCCAGTTCGGCGACGTCGGCCGGGCGGTGAACGGCGATCTCGGTCAGCGCCTCGTCGCGCAGCACGCGCTGGCGCGGCAGATCGCGTTCCTGCGCCTCGCGTTCGCGCCACGCCGCCAGTTCCTTCAGCACGGCGAGGAAGCGGGGCGAGGTCGAGCGCGGCTTCAGCCGGCGCCACGCCTGCTCGGGATCGACCTGATAGGTGGCGGGGTCGGACAGCAGCCCCATTTCCTCGGCCAGCCAATCGAGCCGGCCGTTGCGTTCGAGCTTGCGCGCCAGCTTTTCATAGGCGATGCGCAGATGGGTGACGTCGGCCAGCGCGTACTGGACCTGTTTGTCCGACAGCGGCCGCGCCGCCCAGTCGGTGAAGCGCATCGATTTGTCGATCCGCGCCTTGGCCAGTTGCGACGCCAGCGTCTCGTAGCTGACCGCATCGCCGAAGCCGCACACCATCGCCGCGACCTGGGTGTCGAACAGCGGGGTCGGCAGCGTGCCGGAGATGTGCAGGAAGATTTCAACGTCCTGACGGGCGGCGTGGAACACCTTCAGCACCGAGGTATCGGCCATCAGCTCGAACAACGGCGCAAGGTCGATCCCCGAGGCGAGGGGATCGACGGCGTGGGCCTCGTCCGGGCCACCCAACTGCACCAGGCAGAGGATCGGCCAATACGTCTTTTCCCGCATGAATTCGGTATCGACGGTGACGAAGGATGCTGTTTTCAGACGCTGGCAGAACGCCGCCAGCGAGTCGGTATCGGAGATCATCGGCATAATCGGAAGTCATACACCCGGGACAAGCACAGCGGCAAGGGCGACGGCATCGCCCGACGACGCCGGGCAGACATGATCATTGTATCATTTACTGCGGCGAATCCTGGTCTTTTCCGCCCCCGCCCCAACCATCGGTAACGGACGGGGCGGGACGCCGCGCGCCATTACCGCCGGATGAGGCGGGATGCTACCATGGCCGCCCCGTCCGCCGCCGAGGTGCCATGTTCAAGCTGCCCACCACCGCCACCGCCCCGTTCTGCCCCTCCGAAGTCACCGGCAGCGTCCGCATCCCCGCCGGGGCGCCGTTGTGGCGGCGGGCGCTGGCCTTCGCCGGACCGGGTCTGCTGGTCTCGGTCGGCTATGTCGATCCCGGCAACTGGGCCACCGACATCGAGGCCGGCTCGAAATTCGGGTTCGCCCTGCTGTGGGTG
>JBDLVO010000017.1:0-4213 GCA_039804805.1 Pseudomonadota bacterium | reverse complement strand
TTCCTGCCGACCAGCCGGGGCGAGATGGAGCGGCTGGGGTGGGACGCCTGCGACGTCGTGCTGATCGGCGGCGACGCCTATGTCGATCATCCCAGCTTCGGCCTCGCCGTGATCGGGCGGGTGCTGGAGGCCGACGGCTTCCGCGTCGGCATCATCGCCCAACCCGACTGGAACAGCGCCGAACCGTTCAAGGCGTTGGGGCGGCCCCGGCTGTTCTTCGGCGTCACCGGCGGGGCGATGGATTCGATGGTCAACCATTACACCGCCGACCGCAGGCTGCGGCACGACGACGCCTACACCCCGGGGGCCGTGGCGGGGCGGCGGCCGGACCGCGCGGTGCTGGTCTATGCCCAGCGTTGCCGCGAGGCGTTCAAGGACGTGCCGATCGTGCTGGGCGGGATCGAGGCCTCGCTGCGCCGGGTCGCCCATTTCGACGTCTGGTCGGAGAAGGTGCGGCGCTCGGTGCTGCTCGACGCCAAGGCCGACCTGCTGGTCTACGGCAATGGCGAGCGGGCGATCCTGGCGATCGCCCGCCGCGCCGCCCGGGGCGAGTCGGTCCGGGCGATGGGCGACCTGCGCGGCACCGTCACCCTGCGCGACCGGGTGCCCGACGACTGGCGCGAATGCGACCTGTCCGGGCTCGACGCCGTCCTGCCGCCGCTCGCGTCGGACGACGCCCGGCCCGAGGTGGTGCGGCTGCCGGCGTTCGAGGCGGTACGCGACGACCCGGTGCTGTACGCCCACGCCACCCGGCTGCTCCATCTCGAAACCAACCCGCTCAACGCCCGCGCCCTGGTCCAGCGCCATGGCGACAAGGAGGTGTGGGTCAGCCCGCCGCCGCTGCCGCTGTCGAGCGCCGATCTCGACCGGGTCCATGAACTGCCCTATGCCCGCGCCCCCCATCCCGGCCAGGGTGACGGCAGGATCCCGGCCTGGGAGATGATCCGCTTCTCGGTGGCGATCTTGCGCGGCTGTTTCGGCGGCTGTTCGTTCTGCGCCATCGCCGCCCACGAGGGCCGCATCGTCCAGAGCCGTTCCACCGACTCGGTGCTGCGCGAGATCGCCGCGATCCGCGACCGCACCCCGGGCTTCACCGGGGCGATCTCCGACCTGGGCGGCCCCACCGCCAATATGTGGCGGCTGGGCTGCACCAAGCCGCAGGCCCAGGCCCGCTGCCGCCGGCCGTCCTGCCTCACCCCCCGCCCCTGCCCGTCGCTCGGCACCGATCACGGCCCGCTGATCGCGCTCTACCGCGCCGCCCGCGCCGTGGCCGGGGTGCATACCGTCGCGGTCGCCTCGGGGGTGCGGCACGACCTTGCTTTGGCCAGCCCGGATTATATCGACGAACTGACCCGCCACCATGTCGGCGGCACCCTCAAGCTGGCGCCGGAACACAGCGAGCCCGGCCCGCTGGCGCTGATGCTGAAGCCACCGATCGAGCAATTCGAACGCTTCCGCACCCGTTTCGAGGCCACCGCGCGCAAGGCCGGCAAGAAGCTGCGGCTGATCCCCTATTTCATCGCCGCCCATCCCGGCACCACCGACCAGGACATGCTGGCGCTGGCGCTGTGGCTGAAACGCAACGGCTTCCGGCTCGATCAGGTGCAGACCTTCCTGCCCTCGCCGCTGACCCTGGCCACCGCGATGTACCATTCCGGCCGCAACCCACTGGAAAAGGTGCGGCGCGAGGGGGCCACGGTGTTCACCGCCAAGGGCCTGCGCCAGCGCCGGCTGCACAAGGCGTTCCTGCGCTGGCACGACCCGGAGAACTGGCCGATCCTGCGCGAGGCGCTGCACCAGATGGGCCGGGCCGACCTGATCGGCGGCGGCCCCAACGCCCTGGTGCCGCGCGCCGCCGCCCGCGCCGAAAGCGCGCCGGTCAAACGCGGCCCCGGACGCAAACCGCGAAGTTAGACGGGGCTGCCGCCCCGTCACCCCGCTTGGGGCGCAACGCGCCCCAATCCCCTCCTTTTTCATCAATGAAAACAAAGGGGGTCCGGGGCATCGCCCCGGCGGGTCGCGGGCAGAGCCCGCGTGACTCGGGGGACAGCGCCGCCTAGACTGGCGTCACGCGGACCCGGACGGGTCGATGTCAGGGAGCAGGGACAGATGCAGACGATCTTCGTGATGGTCAAAACCGAACTGGGCCGGGCCTACGAGGTCGCCACCCTGGCGGTCGACACCGAACTGGTATCCGAGGTCCATTCGATCTCGGGTCAGTACGATCTGATGCTGAAATGTTACCTGGAGGAAGGGACCGACATCGGCAGCTTCATCACCGAGCGGATCCAGACCCTGCCGGGGGTGCGCGACACCTTCACCCTGATCGCCTTCAAGGCTTTTTCCTGACCCGAACGGGGGGGGGGGCGCACCGCCCCCCCGCGCCGGATCAGGCCTTGTCGCGGGCGCGGGCGCGGGCGGTGGCGGCCTCGATGAAATGCCACGCCAGCAGCGCCGACAGGCCGAGGATCAGTTCGCGCCCGCGCTTCAGCAGCGACAGGGCGAGGGCGACCTCGGTCGGCAGGCCGAGCATCGAGCCGAACAGCATGTAGCCGCCTTCCTGCAACCCGATCGCGCCCGGCACGATGAAGGCGACGCTGCGAATGGCGAAGATGATGCTTTCCATCGCCAGCACCTCGGCCAGACCGAGCGGCATTCCGAGCAGATGCAGCCCGACCCAGGCTTCCGCCGCACCGGCCAGCCAGCCGGCGAGGTGCCAGCCGACCGAAAGCGCGACCCGGCCGCGCCGGCGGTAGATGTCGTTGATCGAGGCCAGCACCCCCTGTTCGAGATCGGGGGCGTCCCAGCTTTTCGGCATCAGCCGCGACGGCAGGGTTTCGAGGAAATGGACGAACCAGGAGCGCTGCACCAGCACCATCCCGGCCAGCACCGGCATCGCCACCAGCAGGGCGACCACCCCCCAGCGGGTGACGTCGGAATGGGGATAGAGCCAGGCCCACATCGCCACCCCGGCCAGACTGAACAGGAACTGGCCGGCAGCCTCGGCGGTGATGTCGACCACCACCCCGGCCCCGGCCACCGGGGCGCGCACGCCGAAGCGGGTCAGGTGGCGGATGCCGGCCATCTCGCCCGAGAGCGGGATGAAGCCGGCCATCTCGCCGACGCCGTCGCGGATCCAGCGCCCCATCACGAACACCCACAGCTTGAGGCGGGGTTCGCCGACCTGGAGCGCGGCCCAGCTCAGGCCGCACAGGGTCATCGGCAGCAGGTGGTAGAGGGTGAGGATCACCACCCCGCTCCAGCCGGCCTTGTCGAGGGCGCCGCCGACGTCGCCGAACCCATCGCGCAGCCACCAGGCGATGCCGAGAATGACCGCGATCAGGGCCAGCCGCCAGGCGCCGGACTTCATGCTTCGGCCGCCGCCTGGACGAACGACACCAGGGTGATGCCGCGATCGCGCACCCGGGCCCGGTTCGACGGATCGATCAGGGCGCGGTACTCGGCGCTGACCTGATAGGTGGACGGCATCGGCCGCACCCCCCAATGGCCGGTGGCGGGGTGGGAATAGATCTCGGACAGGCCCTCGGGCAGATGATCGAGATAGGAGGCGACCTTGGCCAGATCCATCGCCCCGCTGTCGTTGAGCCCGAACGAGCGGTCGTTGACCACCAGGCCGGCCGCCTTGGCCCGCGCCCGCATCCAGGCGCAGAGCGGCGCATAGGCCAGCCCGTTGAACAGCCGCAGCCCGATCTTGTCGCCGCGCGCGGCGATCGAGGCCAGCGCCGGCTCGTGGGGGATGCGGATCCCGAGCGCGCCGAACTCGACCGCCAGATCGACCGCGAGCGCGAACAGGGTCGGATGCTGGTGGTAATGGTGATGGAAATCGACATGGGCGAGGCGCAGGCCGGTGGCGGCGAAGCGCTCGAACTGGGCCCGCATCTCCTCGCGCGCCTGACGCTGGGCCTCGCGGTCGAGGAAGATCCGCGCCCCCTTGCGCACCAGATCGCGGCCGAAGCGGCCGTCCGGACCAACCAGGGCCGGAATCGCCTCGGGCGGCAGCGCCGGAATGCCGTCGACCATGGTGACGTGCAGGCCGACGCCGAGGCGCGGCAGCCGCTTGGCCCGGGCCACCGCGTCGGCGCAGGCCGCCTCGGTCACCATCAGGCTGGCCGAGGTGAGGATGCCGTTGACATGGGCGTCCTCGACCGCCTCGTTGACCTCGACCGACCGGCCGAAATCATCGGCGGTGACG
>JBDLVO010000016.1:0-4383 GCA_039804805.1 Pseudomonadota bacterium | reverse complement strand
GCTCCGGCGGAAGGGGAGGGGGCCACGCTGACCCTGACCTTCGCCCAGGCCGGCACGATCGAAACCAGGGTCACGGCAAGCTCGGCGGTGCCGGCTCCGCCGGCGCATCAACCGCAGCACGGCAGCCACTGAGCCCCTTATTGGGCACTCGCCCAAACCCCCTTTGTTTTCAAGAAAGGGAGAGGTCTGGAGGCGCCAGCCTCCAGGTGGGGCCGGGGCGGCAGCCCCGCAGGGGGCTGCAAGGTGCGCCGTCGGCCCAGTCCACGTTTCCCATGTTGCGAGACCGAAGTACCATGCATGATTTCGCCATTTCCAGCCGCGATCCGGCTGAATATCTCGCCGAACTCGGCCGTCGCCGTTTCCCCCTGTTGCAACGGCAGATCCACAGGCTGTGGGACAACACGGATTATTTCCAGCCGCGCTTTCGTGCCAGCGGCATCACCGGCCCGGACGACATCCGCAGTCTGGAGGATTTCCGCCGTCTGCCGCCCTTCATGGACAAGGCCAGCCATCGCGCCTCGCAGGAAGAGTCGCTCGAACGCCATGGCCATCCCTTCGGCCTGCATCTGACCGTTCCCCTGGCGGAGGTCGTCCACCTCGCCGCCACCTCCGGCACCACCGGCCAGCCGACCTGGTACGCCTTCACCCGGCGCGACCAACACCTGACCAACAGCGTGCTGGGGCGGCTGTTCGCGGTGGCGGGGATCCGTCCCGGCGATACCACCTTCCACGCCTTCGGCCTGTCGCTGTGGCTGGCCGGGATCACCTACGTCCAGGCGCTGGAGGCCTACGGCGCCCGGCCGGTGGCGGTCGGGGCCGAGGGCGGCATCACCAAGATCCTGCGCTACATCGCGATGACCCGGCCGCGCGCTTTGTTCGCCACGCCGTCGCTGGCGACCCGGCTGATCGAGCGCGCGCCCGAGGAGATCGGCCGCGAGGTCGGCGAACTGGGGATCGAGATCCTGTTCTGCACCGGCGAACCCGGCATCGGCCTCCCCGCCGTGCGCGAGCGGCTGGCGGCGGCCTATCGTGCCCGGGTGTTCGACGCCACCGGGGGGGCGTGGCACAACGGCACCATTTCCTGTGGCCAGGGCTGGCACGGGATGCACTCCCTCGCCGAGGATCTGTGCTTCCGGTACGATCTGGTCGATCCCGAGACCCGCGCCCCGCTCGAACTGAAGGACGGCGCGGTCGGCGAGGCGCTGCATACCGCGCTCGACTATCAGGCGGCGCCGGCCTTTCGTTACGCCACCGGCGACATCCTGCGGCTGCATGTCGGCGAATGCCCCGGCTGCGGCCATTTCGGGGTGCGGATGGAGATCATCGGCCGCGCCGACGACCTGCTCAACGTCAAGGGGGTCAAGGTCTATCCCGCGGCGATCCAGGAGATCGTCACCGCGTTCCAGCCCCGGGTGTCGGGCCATCTGCGGATCCGCCTCGACGGTCCGCCGCCCCGGGTCGAGCCGCCGCTGAACGTGGTGGTCGAGGCGGCGGAAAACGTGCCGGCCGAGGCCTGGCCCGGCCTGGCCCGCGCCATCGAACAGCGCAGCCGCGACCTGCTCGCCTTGCGGCCGGCGGTGACGATCGTGCCGTTCGGCACGCTCGAACGGTCGAGCCAGAAGACCAAGCTGGTCGAAATCGCCCCCGCCAGCGCCGCCTGACCGGAAAGGACACCGCCATCTCCACCTCCGGCTCGAACCGGCCCGACCGCGGCTTCGCCAGCCGGGCCATCCATCACGGCTATGATCCCGCCAGCGAACATGGCGCGCTGACCCCGCCGCTGTTCCAGACCTCGACCTATGCCTTCGAATCGGCCGAGGCCGGACGCGAGTTGTTTCTCGGCCAGCGCGAGGGCTACGTCTATGGCCGCACCCGCAACCCCGGTCAGAGCCTGCTGGAGGAGCGGCTGGCCTCGCTCGAGGGCGGCGAGGCCGCGCTGGCGGTGGCCTCGGGAATGGCGGCGATCAGCGCGCTGGCCTGGACCCTGCTCGCTGCCGGCGACCGGGTGCTGGTCAACCACACCCTCTACGGCAACAGCTACGCCCTGTTCACCCGGGGGCTGGCGCGGTTCGGGGTGGAGACCACGGTGGCCGACTTCACCCGGCCGGAAGAGGTGGCCGAGACGATCGACCGGCTCCGCCCCCGGCTGGTCTATTTCGAAACCCCGGCCAATCCCACCCTGGCGGTGATCGACATCGCCGCGATTGCCGCCCCGGCCCGCGCCGCCGGGGCGCTGACGGTGGTCGACAACACCTTCGCCACTCCGGCGCTGCAACGGCCGCTGGGGCTGGGGGCCGATCTGGTGGTTCATTCCGCCACCAAATTCCTCGGCGGCCATGGCGATCTGATCGCCGGCGCCCTGATCGGGCCGAAGGCGCTGGTCGAGCGGGTGCGCGGCCACGGCCTGCGCTATCTCACCGGCGCCACCATCGCGCCGCTCTCGGTGTTCCTGTTGCTGCGCGGCTTGAAGACGCTGGAATTGCGGATGGAGCGCCATTCCGCCTCGGCGCTGGCGGTGGCGCGGCTGCTGCGCGGCCATCCCAAGGTCGCTTCGGTGGCCTATCCCGGCCTGCCCGATCATCCCGGCCATGCCCTGGCCTGCCGGCAGATGGAGGGATTCGGCGGGCTGGTGGCGTTCGAACTGGCCGGCGGGCTGGCCGCCGGAATGCGCTTCATGAACCGGTTGGCGCTGGTGACGCGGGCGGTCAGCCTGGGCGACGCCGAGACCCTGGTCCAGCACCCGGCCAGCATGACCCATTCTCCCTATTCGCCCGAGGAACGGCGCCGCCACGGCATCGGCGAGGGACTGATCCGCCTGTCGGTCGGGTTGGAAACGCTGACCGACCTCGAAGACGACATCCTGCAAGCGCTGGAGGAAGCCTGACCCCATGACCGAGCCCGTCCTGCTCACCCGCTCCGAGAACCGGGTGTTCATCATCACCCTCAACCGTCCGGACAAGCGCAATGCCTTGACCAAGGATCTGGTCGAGCAACTCAACGCCGCCTGGCGCGCGTTCGAGGCCGGCGACGACCGGGTCGCGGTGCTGACCGCCAGCGGCGACCGCGCCTTCACCGCCGGGGCCGATCTCGAGGATATCCCGCACGACCTGTGGCGGGCGATTCCCGGCATCGGCGTCGAGGTGACCAAGCCGGTGATCGCGGCGGTGTCGGGCTGGGTGGTCGGCGGTGGCCTGCTGTTCGTGCAATATGCCGACCTCGCCGTCGCCGCCGAGACCGCCAAATTCGTCTATCCCGAGGCCAAGGTCGGCTTCGCCGGCGGGCTGATCGCCTCGCTGGCGGCGCGGATCCCGCACAAGGCGGTGATGGAACTGGTGCTGCTCGGCGAGCCGATCGACGCCAACCGCGCCTACGACCTGGGATTGGTCAACAAGGTGGTGCCGGAGGGGCAGCAGCTTCAGGCCGCGCTCGATTATGCCGCCAAACTGGCCGACAACGCGCCCAAGGTGCTGGCCTTGCTGAAGAATTTTATCGGCCAGACCCTGCCGAAGGGGCCGTCCGAGGCCGCCGGCATCGCCCGGCGCGCCGTCGATGGCGTCACCTTCTCCGAGGACATCGCCGAGGGGCTGGCCGCGTTCAAGGCCAAGCGGCCGCCGCTGTTCGTGGGGCGCTGAGACGATGGCCGCGCGGGTCGGGCTGGCGGCGCTGGCCGCCGCGATCGCTCCCGGCAGCCTGCTGGCGATTCCCGCCGATTATGCCGGGCCGGCGATCGCCGCCACCCTGGCGCTGATCCGCCAGGGGACCGGCGGCCTGCGTCTGGTGACGGCGCCGACCGCCGGTTTGCAGGCCGATCTGCTGATCGGCGCCGGATTGGTGGCCGAAATCGAGACGGCGGGCGTCAGTCTGGGGGAATGGGGGACGGCCGCGCGCTTCCGCGCCGCGGTCGCCGCCGGACTGACCGTGCGCGACGCCACCTGCCCGGCGCTGCATGCCGGCTTCCAGGCGGCGGAAAAGGGGGTGCCGTTCCTGCCGCTGCGCGGTGTGCTCGGCAGCGACCTGCCGGCGGTGCGGCCGGACTGGCGGGTGATCGACAACCCGCTGGCCGACGCGCCCGACCCGATCCTGCTGGTGCCGGCGATCCGGCCCGATGTCGCCCTGTTTCATGCCGCCCTGGCCGACGAAGCCGGCAACGTCTGGATCGGGCTGCGCCGCGAACTGGCCACCCTGGCCCATGCCGCCCGCCGCACCCTGGTGACGGTCGAGGCGTTGTATCCCGGCAATCTGCTCGACGATCCGCTGCGGGCGCCCGGGGTGCTGCCGCATCTCTATGTCGAGCAGGTGGCGGTGGTACCGGGCGGGAGCTGGCCGCTGCCGTTCCAGGGGGCGGATGGCGATGAGGACGCCCTGGCCCGCTATGCCGAGGCC
>JBDLVO010000015.1:0-3958 GCA_039804805.1 Pseudomonadota bacterium | reverse complement strand
CGCACCCTGGCCGCCATCTATGGCCGGGTGACCAGCGGCGGGGTGTTCGAAGCGGCGTCGATCCGCGTCGCCGAAGCGTCCAAGGTGATCGAGAACGCCCAGCGCGACATCAACATCGCCTTCATCAACGAAGTGACGATGATCTTCCAGAACCTGGGGATCTCGATCCACGACGTGCTCGACGCCTCGGCCACCAAGTGGAACTTCCTCAATTTCAAGCCGGGGCTGGTCGGCGGCCACTGCATCGGGGTCGATCCGTTCTACCTCGCCCGCTGTGCGATCGATCACGGCCACCACCCCGAGATCGTGCTGGCCGGACGGCGGATCAATGACGGGATGGGCCGCTGGATCGCCGGGCGGATCTCGGCCAAGCTGGCCGACAACGCCCGGATCCTGGTGCTCGGCCTGACCTTCAAGGAAAACGTCCCCGACCTGCGCAATTCCAAGGTGGTCGACGTGATCCGCGCCCTGCGCGACGCCGGCCACCGGGTCGACGTCCACGATCCGCTGGCCGACCCGGCCGAGGCGGCGCACGAATATGGCGAAACGCTGATGCCCAGCCTCGACGGCGCCAGCGGCTATGATTGCGTCGTCGGCGCGGTGCCGCACGCCCCCTACGCCGCCTTCACCGCCGAGGCTTTCGCCGCACTGCTGGCCCCGGGCGGGCTGGTCGCCGACATCAAGGGGATGTGGCGCGGCGTCACCCTGCCGCCCGGGCTGCGCTGCTGGCAGTTGTAGCCCCGTTTTTTCGCGTGGGGGGGACCAGATCCCCCTCGCACCCGCGCCGCTGTTGGATTATCGTGCCGCCCCATGATGAGCGATTCCTCTTCCCGCACCCCCGCCGGCACCACTCACTTCGGCTTCCGCACCGTGGCCGAGACCGAGAAGGCCGGGCTGGTCCGCGACGTGTTCGATTCCGTCGCCGGCAAGTATGACCTGATGAACGACCTGATGAGCGTCGGCGTCCATCGCCTGTGGAAGTCCACCTTCCTCGACATGCTGCGCCCGCGCCCGGATCAGGTCCTGCTCGACGTCGGCGGCGGCACCGGCGACATCGCCTTCGGCTGGAAGAAGCGCGGCGGCGGCCCGGTCACCGTCTGCGACATCAACCGCGAAATGCTGGCGGTCGGCCGCGACCGCGCCTTCGACCGCAATCTGTCGGGCGGGCTGACCTGGGTGTGCGGCAACGCCGAATCCCTGCCGCTGCCCGACCGCAGCGTCGATCGCTACACCATCGCCTTCTGCCTGCGCAACGTCACCCACTGGGACGCCGCCTTGGCCGAGGCCTACCGGGTGCTGAAGCCGGGCGGGCGCTTCATGTGCCTGGAATTCAGCCATGTGGTGGTGCCCGGCCTGCGCGAGGCCTATGACGCCTATTCGTTCCAGGTGCTGCCGCGCGTCGGCGAGATGGTCACCGGCAACCGCGACGCCTACCAGTATCTGGTCGAGAGCATCCGCAAATTCCCGCCCCAGGGCGAGCTGGCGGCGATGATCACCGAGGCCGGGTTCGAGCGGGTGTCGGTGCGCAACCTGTCGGCCGGCATCGCCGCCATTCATTCCGGCTGGCGCGTGTGATCAAGGCGTATCGGAATCTCAGTCGTCTGGCGTCGATTGCTCGGGTGCTGGCCCGCTACGACGCGCTGTTCCTGCTCGAGGAAAACTTCCCGCCGGCCCGGCTGGTGTCGTGGCCGCTGAAGATCCGGCCGCCGCGCCTCGGCCGGCGCCGGGCCATCGCCGCGCAGCGGCCGGGCGAGCGGCTGGCGCTGGCGCTGGCCGAACTCGGCCCTTCCTTCATCAAGCTCGGTCAGGCGCTGTCGACCCGGCCCGATTTGCTCGGCGAGCAGATGGCCGCCGATCTGTCCGGCCTGCAGGACCGCCTGCCGCCCTTCCCGGCCGAACAGGCCCGCAAGATCATCGAGGAGGAACTGGGCGGTCCGCTCGACCAGTTCTATTCCGCCTTCGACGACACGCCGGTGGCGGCGGCCTCGATCGCCCAGGTCCACCGTGCCACCACCATCGAGGGCCGCGACGTCGCGGTCAAGGTGCTGCGCCCCGGCGTCGCCGCCAAGTTCCGCCGCGATATCGACCTGCTGCTGTGGATGGCCCAGACCGCCGAGCGCGCTTTGCCCCGCCTGCGCCGGCTGAAGCCGCTCGAGACCGTCCGCACCTTCGAGGAATCGGTCAATCTCGAGATGGACCTGCGCTTCGAGGCGGCGGCGGCGGCCGAACTGGCCGACAATTTCCGCGGCGACGACAGCTTCCGCGTCCCCGAGGTCGATTGGGTCCGCACCGGCAAGCGGGTGATGACCCTCGAATGGGTCCAGGGCACCCCGATCGACGAGCGCGACACCCTGGTCCGGGCCGGCCACAACCCCACCGCCATCGTCGGCAAGGCGGCCGAGGCCTTCTTCAATCAGGTGTTCCGCGACGGCTTCTTCCATGCCGACATGCATCCGGGCAACCTGTTCGTCGATTCCAACGGCAATCTGGTCGCGGTCGATTTCGGTATCATGGGCCGGATCGATCAATCGACCCGCCGCTTCCTCGGCGAGATGCTGCTCGGCTTCCTCTCGGCCGATTACCGCAAGGTGGCCGAGGTCCATTTCGCCGCCGGCTACGTCCCGCCCGACCAGTCGATCGACGCCTTCACCCAGGCCTGCCGCTCGATCGCCGAGCCGATCCTCGGCCGGCCGATGCACGAGATCTCGATCGCCCGCCTGCTCGGCCAGTTGTTCCAGATCACCGAAACCTTCGCGATGGAAACCCAGCCGCAATTGCTGCTGTTGCAGAAAAGCATGCTGGTGGCGGAAGGGGTCGGCCGCAATCTCGACGCCGACGTCAACATGTGGCAGTTGGCCCAGCCGCTGATCGAGACCTGGATGCGGGCCAATCTCGGCCCCGAGGCACGGATCCGCGCCGTCGCCGGCACCGTGGCCGAATCGATCGAGCGCCTGCCCCGGCTGCTGCGCGAAACCGAGCGGACCTATGCCATGTTGCAGGGGTCGGGGCTGCGGCTGCATCCGGAGACGGTCAAGGCGCTGGCGGCCGATCAACGCCGGGGCGGCCGCGTCGCGATGATCGTGCTGCCCTGGCTGGTCGCCGCCGGGCTGGCGGTCGCGCTGCTGCTGAAATAGCGCCCGAAGCGGGGCTGCCGCCCCGCGTCCCGCCCGGAGGCGGCGCCTCCGGACCTCCCCTGTTTTCATGAAGAGAATCAAAGGGGGTTTGGGGCATCGCCCCAAATGGGTTTGGGCGATAGCCCAACGAGGCCCCGACCTCTCTTCCCCGGAGTCCCTGTCAGGCGCGCGGGTCAGGCCCGCGCGCCTCTCGGGGTTACGGCTCGACGGTTTCGAGCGCCTTGAGCTTGGCGGCGGTGACCAGGGTGATCCCCTTCTCGGTGCGATGGAAGCGGCGGGCATCCAGCTCGGCATCCTCGCCGACCACCAGACCGGGCGGCACCACCACCCCCTGATCGACGATGCAGTTCTTCAGCCGGGCATGCCGGCCGATGTCGCAATTGGGCAGAATCACCGAATCCTCGACCACGCAATAGGAATTGACGCGGACGTTGGAGAACAGCATCGAGCGCCGCACCGTCGCGCCCGAGACGATGCAGCCGCCGGCCAGCAGCGAATCCACCGCCATGCCCCGGCGGTGATCGGAATCGAACACGAACTTGGCCGGGGGCACCTGGGGCTGGTCGGTCCAGATCGGCCAGGATTCGTCGTAGAGGTTGAGCGCGGGAGTGACCGTGGTCAGATCGACATTGGCCTCCCAATAGGCGTCGATGGTGCCGACATCACGCCAGTAATGCTCCTGCGCCCCGTCATGCATCACACAGGACTGGCTGAAATGATGGGCGATGACGCGATGGCTGGCGATCAGACCGGGAATCAGGTCCTTGCCGAAATCGTGCGAACTGCCGACGACATCCGCGTCCGTCTCCAGCAGATCGAACAGC
>JBDLVO010000014.1:0-6927 GCA_039804805.1 Pseudomonadota bacterium | reverse complement strand
CGGCGCGCGAGGGGGCGGTGATCGAGCGCGCGGTCGAGGCCGAGGGCCGGCCGACCCGGGTCCGCTCCGGCGCCGAGGCGGAGGAGGCCAGCCTGCGCGGGCTCGACGCCCCGCCCGAATTGCTGCACATCGCCACCCACGGTTTCTTCCTCAAGCCCGATGACGGCCTGCGCCAGCGCCTGTTGAAGGCGCAGCGTTCGGGCGAGTTCGAACCGCCGCCGCCCGGCGACGATCCGCTGCTGCGCTCCGGGCTGGCCTTTGCCGGGATCAACGCCAATGCCCGCCGGCTGGGCGAGATCGACCCCGACAATGACGGGGTGCTGACCGCGCTCGAAGTGCTGGGGCTCGATCTCACCGGCACCCGGCTGGCGATCCTGTCGGCCTGCGAGACCGGCCTGGGCGAGGTCCATGAGGGCGAGGGGGTCTACGGCCTGCGCCGCGCCTTCCAGGAGGCCGGGGCCCAGGCGGTGGTGTCGTCGCTGTGGCAGGTCAGCGATGCCGGCACCCAGACCCTGATGGCGGCGTTGTACAAGCGGTTGCTGGCCGGGCAGCCCCCGGCCGAGGCGCTGCGCGCGGCCCAGCTTGAGATGCTGCGCAGCCCGGAATGGAGCGCGCCCTATGTCTGGTCGGCCTTCATGATGGTGGGGGGCTGATGGCCGCCGGCTCCCGCCGCCGACCCATCGCCCTGCCCCCCGGCGGCGCCACCCCGGGCGGGGCGCTGCGGGTGGTTTCGGTCGCCCCCGGCATCTCGTGGGTCGAGGTGGCCGAGGCCGATCTGCGGGTGCTGTGCGGCTGCCCGGCCGACAGCGTCAAGCATCTGATCAAGCGCGGCCTGATCCTCGACACCGAGCGCGGCGGGGTGCGGTTCGAGACCGGCCCCAACGCCATCCTGCTGTCGGACATGCCGTTGCAGAACGGCGCCTTCTGCAATCTGGCCGAATTCCCGATCCTGCAGATGCTGTACCGCCAGGGGATGATCCTGCCCGGCCATCCCAACAATCGCGGCGACCGCCCGCTGCTGATCGGCCTGCCCGGCCAGCTCGCCGCCCAGCTCGATTACGTCGCGCGCGGCAATTACGGCCTGCTGTCGGTCGAGGAAATGCTGGAGGCCGGGGTGCCGCCCGACACCGCCCAGGAATGGATGCGGATCAAGCTGCGCTTCGCCTTCGGGGCGATCCGGCCCTCGGCGGAACTGATCGACACCTGCCCGCTGGGCGACGCGCCGGTGACCCTGCCGGGCGGGGTCGGGCTGCGCCGGGTCGCCCTCAACCGGTTCGAATTCTCCTGGCGCGGCGAGACCGCGCTGGTCGATCTGACCCTCGGCGGCGGCCGGACCTACCAGACTCCCTACCGGCTCGGCTATCACGACCTCGAACGCGGCTATTTCTCGGTGGTGCATTGCGGCGAGGGCGACGGCTGGGACGCCGAGCGGCCGACGGTGGCGACCATCCTGATGGTGCAGGGGCGGGTCTATCTGATCGATGCCGGCCCCAACATCGATTCCTCGCTCCAGGCGCTGGGGATCGGCGTCGCCGAGGTGGCCGGGATCTTTCACACCCATTGCCACGACGATCATTTCTGCGGGCTGACCACCCTGTTCCGCGCCGACCACCGCATCAAGTATTTCGCGGTGCCGGCGGTGCGGGCCTCGGTGGCCAAGAAGCTGGCGGCGCTGACCGGGCTCGACGAGGACTCGTTCGGCGCCTTCTTCGAGGTGCATGACCTGACCCTCGGGGCGTGGAACCCGATCGAGGGGATGGAGGTGCTGCCGCTGTTCTCGCCCCATCCGGTCGAGACGGCGGTGTTCCATTTCCGCACCCCCTGGGAGGACGGCTATCGCAGCTATGCCCATCTCGCCGACATCGTTTCGCTCGACGTGCTGGCGCAGATGGTCGATGACGACGAGAGCCGCCACGGCATCTCCAGCGAGACGATGAGCCAGGTCCGCGCCGATTACCTGATCCCGGCCGACGTCAAGAAGCTCGATATCGGCGGCGGGCTGATCCACGGCAATGCCGAGGATTTCCGCGACGACCGTTCGGGCAAGATCGTGCTGGCCCACACCGCGCTGCCGTTGACCCGCGAGCAGAAGAGCATCGGCTCGGGCGCGCCGTTCGGCACGGTCGATGTGCTGATCCCGGCCCATCAGGACGAATCGCCCCGCGCCGCCCGCGATTTCCTCGCCGCCGCCTTTCCCGGGGTGCCCGAGCATCAGCTGCGCATCCTGCTCAACCACCCGGTGGTGACGTTCAATCCGGAAACCATCCTGCTGCGGCGCGGCGCGCGCGGCGAGGCGCTGTATCTGCTGCTGACCGGGCTGGTCGAGACGATCGAGCCCGACAGCGACCACAGCTCGATCCTGTCGGCCGGGGCGATGGTGGGGGAATCCGTCGCCTTGTCCGGCGCGGCCGCGCCCGAGACCTACCGCGCGCTGAGCTTCGTCCGCGCCCTGCGCATTCCGGCCCCGCTTTACCGCAGCTTCGTCGCCCGCAACCAGATGACCGGGCGGATCACCCGGCTGGCCGAACTGCGCGATTTCTTCAGCCATACCTGGCTGTTCGGCGAAAACCTGTCGAACCTGACGGTGACCCGGCTGGCCGAGGCGGCCAAGCCCTGCCGGCTCGCTCCGGTCGAGGGGATCGCCACCGCCGGCCGCGATCAATTGCTGCTGGTGCGCCAGGGCGGGCTGGTCCGCCGCCTGGGCGGGGCGGTGGTCGAACGCGGCGGGGTGGGCGAGCCGTTCAACGAATCCGAGGTGCTGTTCCGCCAGCCCTCGCCCGGGACCCTGGTGGCGGCGGAGGCGACCGAATTGCTGCTGCTGCCGGGCGAGCTGGTGCGGTCGATTCCGATGGCGCGCTGGAAGCTGCTCGAACTGCATCAGCGCCGCCAGCGCACCCTGCCGCCCTCGCTCGGGACCGAGCCGTCGGTCTGACCGCTCCGTCCGGTCGGGGCGGGTTGAAGGAGAAGCCAATCATGCCGTCAGCCCATCCTTGTGCCGCGCCCCGGTCGATCCTGATCACCGGGGCCTCGTCCGGGCTGGGGGCGGCGCTGGCGCGGGCCTATGCCACGCCGGGGGTCACCCTGTTCCTCGGCGGGCGCGACGCCGCCCGGCTGGCGGCGGTGGCCGAATCCTGCCGCGCCGCCGGTGCCACGACCGCGGCCCGGGTCGGCGACGTCACCGCCGCGGTCGAACTGGCCGGCTGGATCGTCGCCTGCGACCGGACGGCGCCGCTCGATCTGGTGATCGCCAATGCCGGCATTTCCGCCGGTACCGGCGGCCTCGGCGAAAGCGACGCCCAGACCCGCGCCCTGTTCGCGATCAATGGCGACGGGGTGGTCAACACCGTGCTGCCGGCGGTCGCGCTGATGCGGGCGCGCCGGCGCGGCCAGATCGCGCTGGTCAGTTCGCTGGCCGGCTTTCGCGGCCTGGGCGGGGCGCCGGCCTATTGCGCCACCAAGGCGATGGTGCGAGTGTGGGGCGAGGGGCTGCGCGGGGCGCTGGCCGGCGACGGGGTGGTGGTGTCGGTGGTCTGCCCCGGCTTCGTCGCCACGCCGATGACCGACCGCAACCGTTTTCCGATGCCGTGGCGCTGGTCGGCCGAACGCGCCGCCGCTTACATCCGCCGCGACCTGGCGCGCGGGCGGGGGCGGATCGCCTTTCCCGCCCCGCTGGCGGCGCTGGCCTGGCTGGCCGCCGCGCTGCCCGACGGGGTGATCGACCGGATCGGCCGCTGGCTACCGGCCAAGGCCGCTGCCGAATGACATAGGCCATGCCGTCTATTGGGGGAGGCGGCGGGAAAATTTTACAATTTTGGAACATCGAACCCGGGGGTGATGACCTGTTGACCCCCCGCTGCCCCGGGTTTTCGCCGCTCTTGGCGGTGGTTCGGCGCGCTCCCTCCGGTTGGAGCGGCGGCGTGGCCTTTTGGCGGGGTCGGATGGCGGCCTGGCCCGCGTCGTGCAAAGGTTCCCCCCGCGGGGTTGCCTGGAAGACCGCCATGCCGATGGAAGATGCCGTCACCCTCGATCTCGACCTGCTCGATTTCGCGGACGAGTTCACCCACTGTTTCACCGGCGAATGCCGGGTCAACATCCTGCCGATCCTGTTCCAGATCAACACGGCGATCGCCCGCAACGCCGAGTTGCCGGAGGTGATCGAGTCGATTCTCGACGTGATGCGCAACCGGCTCAGGATGCAGCGCGGCATGCTGATGCTGTACGACCGCTCCTCGGCGACGATCTTCATCCATGAGAGCTTTGGCCTGACCGAGGAGCAGAAGGCGCGCGGGGTCTATGCCCCGGGCGAGGGCATCACCGGCAAGGTGGTCGAGACCGGCAAGGCGATCGTGGTGCCGCATCTGCGCGAAAGCCCCGATTTCCTCGACCGCACCCAGGCCCATCCCGACCGCAGCCGCGCCCGCACCGCCTTCTTCGCGGTGCCGATCAGCCTGGGGCGCAAGGTGCTCGGCACCATCTGCGGCGAGCGGGTCTACATCAACCAGCGCCTGCTCAAGCAGGATGTCGAGCTGGTGGCGATGATCGCCTCGCTGATCGCCCCGGCGGTCGAGCTGTATCTGATCGAGAAGATCGACAAGGTCCGGCTGGAAAACGAGAACCGCCGCCTCAAGAACGCGCTGAAGCGCCGCTTCAAGCCGTCCAACATCATCGGCAATTCCAAGCCGATGCAGGCGGTCTACGACCTGATCGGCAAGGTCGCCGTCACCAAGGCCACCGTGCTGATCCTGGGCGAAAGCGGGGTCGGCAAGGAACTGGTCGCCAACGCGATCCACTACAACAGCCAGAGCGCGGAAGGCCCGTTCATCAAGGCCAATTGCGCCGCCTTGCCGGAAAGTCTGGCCGAAAGCGAGCTGTTCGGCCACGAAAAGGGCTCGTTCACCGGCGCGCTCAACCTGCACAAGGGCTATTTCGAACAGGCCGACGGCGGCACCATCTTCCTCGACGAGGTGGGCGAATTGAGCCTGACGATGCAGGCCAAGCTGCTGCGGGTGTTGCAGGACCGCACCTTCGAACGGGTCGGCGGGGCCAAGCCGGTCAAGGTCGATCTGCGCATCATCGCCGCCACCAACCGCGATCTGGCCGAGATGGTGGCCGAGGGCACCTTCCGCGAGGATCTCTATTACCGCCTCAACGTCTTCCCGATCACCATCCCGCCCTTGCGCGAGCGCGGCAGCGACGTGATCACCCTGGCCGACCATTTCGTTACCGCCTTCTCCAAGGAAAACGGCCGCGACATCAAACGGATCTCGACCCCGGCGATCGACATGCTGATGGCCTATCACTGGCCCGGCAACGTGCGCGAACTGGAAAACGTGATCGAGCGCTCGGTGATCCTGGCCGAGGAGGGGGTGATCCACAGCTACGACCTGCCGCCGTCGTTGCAGACTCCGAAGGAAAGCGGCACCGGCTTCGGCGCCAGCCTGGAATCCAAGATCCGCGCCGTTGAATACGAGATGATCGTCGAGGCGCTGAAGACCAGCAACGGCAATGTCGGCGAGGCGGCCAAGGAACTGGGGCTGACCCGGCGGATGCTGGGGGTGCGGATGGAGCGCCACAACCTCAATTATAAGAGCTTCCGCGGCGCCGACGCCCAGGGTCGCGACTGATACCGCGCGGGCTCCCGCCCGCGGACCCGGCCGGGGCAATGCCCCGGACCCCCTTTATTTTCGAAAACAAAGGGGGTTTGGGGCATCGCCCCAAGCGGGGCGCGGGGCGCGGGGCGGCAGCCCCGCCCTTTGGCTCAGCGCCCGGTCATCGCCTCAAGCTGGGCGGGATAGCGGTCGCCCTCGACCGGGATGGCGGCGAGGGCCGCGGCGATCTCGGCCTGATCGGCGGCCGACAGGGTCAGCGCGGCGGCGGCGATGTTCTCCGCCAGCCGTTCCGGCTTGCGGGTGCCGGGGATCGGCACGATCCAGGGTTTTTGCGCCAGCAGCCAGGCCAGGGCGATCTGGGCCGGGCTGGCGCCGAGCCGGTGGCCGATGGTGGTGAGCCGTTCGACCAGAGCGAGGTTGGCCGTCCGTGCCTCGGCACTGAAGCGGGGCAACTGGGCGCGAAAATCGCCCTCGGCGAAGGCGGTGGTGGCGTCGATCGCCCCGGTGAGGAAGCCGCGTCCGAGCGGGCTGTAGGGGACGAAGCCGATCCCCAGTTCCTCCAGCGTCGGCAGCAACTCGGCCTCGGGCTGGCGCCACCACAGCGAATATTCGCTTTGCACCGCCGTCACCGGCTGCACCGCATGGGCGCGGCGGATGGTGGCGGGGGCGGCCTCGGACAGGCCGAAATGGCGCACCTTGCCCGCGCGGATCAGGTCGCCGACCGCGCCGGCCACCTCCTCGATCGGCACCGCCGGGTCGACCCGGTGCTGGTAGAACAGGTCGATCACCTCGGTGCGCAGCCGCTTCAGCGAGGCCTCGGCCACGGCGCGGATGTGCTCGGGGCGGGAATCGAGCCCGCTCCAGCGCTGCTGGCCGGTGGGGTCGAGGCGGAAGCCGAACTTGGTGGCGATCACCACCCGGTCGCGCAGCGGCGCCAGCGCCTCGCCCAGCAGATCCTCGTTGGTGAACGGACCATAGACCTCGGCGGTGTCGAAGAAGGTCACGCCCCGCTCCACCGCCTGCCGCAGCAGGGCGATCATCGCGGCGCGGTCGGCGGGCGGGCCGTAGGAGAAGCTCATCCCCATGCAACCGAGCCCGAGCGCGGAAACGGCAAGGCCGCCGCGGCCGAGAATGCGTGTCTGCATCGTCTGTCCTCCGAATGGGAAAGGGCACGGGGAAGTGGACGCGCCACCCCCGCCACCGCAAAACCCTAGCCCCGGCGCGGGCACGGGAGTAGGGGGCGTTGACGGCATGCGCTTATGAGGGGATTTCATCAATGACCCGGGCCTTCGCCGCCCTGGTCGAGGCGCCGCGCTAC
>JBDLVO010000013.1:0-5798 GCA_039804805.1 Pseudomonadota bacterium | reverse complement strand
GGCTTGGGGAGCTTTGCTCCCCAAGCGGGCCGGCGGGCGGCAGCCCGCCCGACGGTTATCGGCCGAGACGCTCGCGCCAGAGGGCGGCTTCGGCGGCGAGGGCTTCGGCGCCGTAGGGGGTGGCGGGGACCGCGCCCCACACCGGGCGGGGCCAGGCCGGGTCGGTGGTGAAGCGGGCGATCAGGTGGACATGAAGCTGCGGCACCACGTTGCCGAGGGCGGCGACGTTGATCCGCTCGGGGCTGAGGGCCGCGCGCAGTGCCGCGCTGGCACGGGCGATTTCCTCGATCAGGGTGGCGCGGTCGGCGGGATCGAGATCGCCGATCTCGGCGATGGCGGGGCGGCGCGGCACCAGCACCAGCCAGGGGTAGGTGCGGTCGTCGAGCAGCAGCACCCGGCACAGCGGCCAATCGGTGACCGGGGCGGTATCGGCCGTCAGCCGGGGATGAAGCGCGAACATTTCGGTCGGTCTCCTCATTGCGTCGGGTGACGCATTCGCGGTATCAGGGAACGGGGCAGGCAGGTCAGGTTCGGATGCGTCGTACTCGTTCCACTCCGCTCGGTCGAGGCTTTTCCATCGTTGCCACCGTGCTGCTGGTCGCGGTGCTGGCCGTGCTGCTGGCCGAGGGGCTGGCCGGGCTGGCGCTCAAGACCCTGCGCGACAAGCGTCCGGTGCTGATCCAGTCGTTCGACGACGACGCCCTGCGCCGGCTGTACGACACCGCCCAGCCCGAGCATTATCGCGCGGTGCTGGCCGAAAGCTGGCGCGAGGCCGCCACCGTCTACAGCCCGTTCACCGAATTCCGCATGGCGCCCTATCGCGGCCGCCACGTCACCGTCTCGGCCGAGGGGGTGCGCGGCAATGGCGGCGAGCCGCCGGCGCTCGACGATCCCGGGCCCAAGGTGTTCGTGTTCGGCGGCTCGACCGCCTTCGGCATCGGCGTCGGCGACGAGGAAACCATCCCGGCGGCGGTCGCCCGCACCCTGGCGGCGGCCGGGCGCGACGACGTGCGGGTCTACAATCTTGGCGTGGTGTCCTATTACTCGACCCAGGAGCGGATCGCGCTGGAGCGGCTGCTGACCGCCGGGATCAAGCCCGACGCGGTGGTGTTCATCGACGGCGCCAACGATTTCTATTATTGCACCCTGCCCGACGTCAGCGCCTGGGACGACACGCTCGAGCAGGCGGCGCGCGGGCGGGGCCGCCCGTCGCTGGCGGCCGAGCTGTGGCACCGCTCGAACCTCGCCCAGCTCGCCCGCCATCTCGGCGGCGACAAGGCGGTGATCCTGCGCGAGAGCGGCAGCTTCTGCGCCGACGAGGCGGCGGTCGGCCGGGTGGCGCAGCGGCTCGACACCAACCGGCGCCTGATCGACGCCGCCGCCCAGCGGCTGGGCTTTTCCGCCCTGTTCGTCCAGCAGCCGGTGCCGACCTACGCCTACGACAACCGCAAGCGGCCGCTTGCGGTGCGCGAGGAGATGCTCGGCTACCACATGAACAGCGCGCGCGGATATCCGCTGATGGCGGCGCAGAAGGCCCAGGGCAAGCTGTGGGAGCACGGGCTGCTGTGGCTGGCCGAGTTGGAACCGGCCGAGGGCAACGCCTATATCGACGTGATCCATTATTCCCCCCGCTTCAATCAGGCGATCGGCGAGCGGATCGCCCAGGCCCTGCTGGCCGAGGGCCGGCTGCCACCGCGCCCCGCGCCGTGAGCCTCGGGAAATCTTGGCCGCGTGGCGGGGAAGGAGCGCATCGGTGCCCTGCGAATCCATCGGTTGCGGTGGGGGCGGCCGGCGGTGAAAATTACTTGTTGACGGGAGCGCGCCTCCGCCCCGGGCACGACCCCAATTCCCTCCTCCGACGTCGTTCAAGCGGGATAAAGCCATGGCTTCGCCGAATGTCAGTCATAGCGTGAACGAAGGCTGCGGTGCGGCCGGCGGATCGCGTTGGGACGAGGTCCGCGCCGAACTGGCGCTGGGCGACGGCGCCCTCAACATCGGTCACGCCTGCGCCGACCATCACGTCGCCGCCGGGCGCGGCGACCGGGTGGCGGTGCGCGCCCTCGGCGCCCATGGCGAGCCGCGCCTGCTGACCTATGCCGAACTGGCCGAGGCCTCGGGGCGCTTCGCCGCCGTGCTGACCGCGCTCGGCATCGGCCCCGGCGACACCGTCGCCCTGCTGCTGCGCCGCACTCCGGAACTGTTCGTCGCCGCCCTCGGCGCGCTGAAGGCCGGGGCGGTGGTCTGCCCGCTGTTCCCCACCTTCGGCCCCGGTCCGATCCGCTCGCGGCTCGATCTGGCCCAGGCCCGGCTGCTGGTGGCGGCCGAGGATCTCTATGCCCGCAAGGTCGCCGCCCAGCGCGGCGCGCTGCCCCGGCTCGAACAGGCCGTGCTGGTGGGCGAGGACGGCGCCGCCGCCCGGCCCGCCCCGGGCTGCCTCGATTACGCCGCGCTGCTGGCCGGCGCCCGTCCGGCCCCGGCGGTGGCGACCCGGCCGCTCGACCCGGCCCTGCTCCATTTCACCAGCGGCACCACCGGCACCCCCAAGGGGGTGGTCCATCCCCATCGCGCCGTGCTGGCCCATCTGCTGACCGGGCGCGAGATGTTCGGGCTCGGCCCCGACGACGTGTTCTGGTGCACCGCCGATCCCGGCTGGATCACCGGCACCGCCTACGGCATCGTCGCGCCCCTGGCCTGCGGCGCCACCGTGCTGGCCGACGAGGCCGACATCAACCCGCGCCGCTGGTACGGCATCCTCGCCGACGAGCAGGTCACCGTCTGGTACACCACCCCGACCGCGATCCGGGCGATGATGCGGTTCGGTGCCGCGCTGGCCCGGTCCTATCGCGGCACCTCGCTGCGGGTGGCGGCCAGCGTCGGCGAACCGCTCAACGCCGAGGCGGTGCTGTGGGGCCGCCGCGCCCTCGGCGTGCCGTTCCTCGATACCTGGTGGCAGACCGAGATCGGTTCGGTGGCGATCGCCAACCGGCCGGACGATCCGATCCGTCCCGGCAGCATGGGACGGCCGCTGCCGGGGATCCAGGCCGCCGTGGTCCGCCGCGACGGCAACCATGTCGAGCCGATCGAGACTCCCGACACCGTCGGCGAACTGGCGATCCGCCCCGGCTGGCCGTCGATGCTGTCGGGCTATCTGGGCGAGGGCGTGCTGCTCGGAATCGGGCTGCATGACGGCTGGTATCTGACCGGCGATCTGGTCCGCCGCGACGCCGACGGCTGCTTCTGGTTCGTCGGCCGCGCCGACGACATGATCAAGTGCGGCGGGGTCCAGATCGGCCCGTTCGAGGTCGAGGGCCTGCTGATGAACCATCCCGCCTTGGCCGAGGTCGGCGTGGTCGGCAAGCCCGATTTGCTGCTGCGCGAGGTGCCGGTGGCGTTCGCCTCGCTCAATCCCGGCTTCCAGGCCGGTGACGCCCTGCGCGCCGAGGTGCTGAGCTACGCCCGCCAGGAGCTGGGCTCGGCGCTGGCCCCGCGCGAGCTGCATTTCCTCGCCGAACTGCCCAAGACCGTCGCCGGCAAGATCCTGCGCCGGGTGCTGAAGGCCAAGGCGGTCGAGGAACCCGAGGAATCCGAACCGCCGCCGGCGGTTGGCGTGCTCGGCCCCGAGGTCTGAGCGATGACGGCGGTCGGGCCGGCCCGCCGCCGGGGAGAGGACGCGGTGCGGGTGACCCTTCCGGCGGCGCGGGTTCTGTCGGCGTGGCGTGGTCTGCGTCCGTCGCGTCGCGAATGGCTGGTGGCGTCCTGGCTGGCCGCAATCGCCCTGGTCGGGCTGTGGTTCTGCCTGTCGGCCGGCGATGACCGCCGCAAGGCGCTGGCCGAGGCCGAGCGCCAGCTCGGGGTTCAGACCGAACTGGCGGCGCTCGACATCGATGGCAAGTTCGAATCGACCGATCTCGGCCTGCGCACCGCCGTCGCCCTGATCGGCGCCAATCCCAAATGGCAGGGGCTCGAGCCCGATCCGTTGCTGTGGCGGATCCTGCACGACGTCGCCGCGACGATGACCTCGGTGCCGCGGCTGATCCTGGTCGATGCCGCCGGCCGGCTGCGGCTGCGCAGCGATCTGCCCCATGCCGAGCCGCTCGATCTGTCCGACCGCGATTATTTCCGCCAGCATCGCGACCACGCCACCGTCGCCCCGGTGCTGGGCGAGGTGGTGGTCGGTCGCATCAGCAAGGTCGCCGGGCTGCCGCTGACCCGCCGCCTGACCGGCTCCGACGGCGGTTTTCTCGGCGTGGTCAGCGCTCCGCTCGATTTCGACGCCGTCACCGCCCTGTTCCGCTCGCTCGAACGCGGCGGCCGCATCGGCTTCACCCTGGTCCGTCCCGACGGCGTGGTGCTGGCGCGCCACCCCTGGGTCGCCGGGGCGATCGGCGCCACGCTCGATCTGCCCGGGCTGCTCGGCCCGATCGCCGCCGATCGCCAGGCCGGCTGTGTCCGCGCCGACGACGCGGGCGGCGCGCGGCTGGCCTGTTTCCGCCGCCTGTCCCATTTCGGCCTCGCCGTGGTCGCCGCCACCCCGCTCGACAGCGCGCTGCGGCTGTGGCGGCGCCAGACGGTGCGGATGGGCTGGGTGATCGCCGGCGGGCTGTTTCTGGTGACGCTGGCCGGGCTGATGCTGCTCGGCCACATCCGCGCCGAGGCCGAGGCCCGCCGCCGCCTCGCCGCCAGCGAGGCCAGCCTCAACCGCGCCCAGGCGCTGGCCCGGGTCGGCAGTTGGCAGGTCCGGTTGCCGGCGACGGTGCTGACCTGTTCGGCCGAGGCCCGCCGGCTGTTCGCCCTGCCGGCCGAGGGGCCGGTCGCCTTCGAGACGGTGCTGGCGCGGGTCCATCCCGCCGACCGCCGCCGGCTGCTGGCGGCGTTGCGCCGCAGCGGCCGGGGCCACCCGCTCGACCTCGAACGCCGCCTGCTGATCGATGGCGCGGTGCGCTGGATCCGCCTGCGCGCCGAGGCGGCGCCCGAGGCGGCGGGCGAGATCGTCGGCACCGCCCAGGACATCACCGAGCGCCGGCAGTCCGAGGAATCGCTGCGCCGTCAGGCCGAGGAACTGGCCCGTTCCAACACCGAACTCGAACAATTCGCCTATGTCGCCAGCCACGATCTGCGCGAGCCGCTCCGGATGATCGCCAGCTTCATCGACCTGCTGGCGCGGCGTTATGGCGACCGGCTCGACCGCGACGGGCTCGATTTCATCGCCTTTGCCCGCGACGGCGCGGCGCGGATGGACCGGCTGGTGCTCGACCTGCTCGATTATTCCCGCATCGGCCGGATCTGCGCGCCGATGCAGCCGGTGGCGCTCGATCCGGTGCTGACCCGGGTCTGCCGCGCCCTGGCCCTCAAGATCGCCGAGGCCGGGGCCGAGGTGCTGCCGCCGACGGCGCCGTTGCCGACCGTCACCGGCGATCCGGGCGAGCTGGCCCGGCTGCTGCAAAATCTGATCGACAACGCCCTCAAATACCGCGACCCGGCCCGGCCGTTGCGGGTGACCCTGACCGCCGAGCGCCAGGGCGGCGCGTGGCTGCTGTCGGTCGCCGACACCGGCATCGGCATCGAGCCGCAATATTTCGAGCGGATCTTCGGCATCTTCCAGCGTCTGCACACCCGCGACGCCTATGAGGGCACCGGGATCGGGCTGGCGATCTGCAAGAAGATCGTCGAACGCCATGGCGGGCGGATCTGGGTCGAATCCGAACCGGGCCGGGGCAGCGTGTTCCGCTTCACCCTGCCGGCGGCCGAGGCGGGCTGATGGCGCTCCGGCGCGGCCGAGCCGCCGTGCTGGTGGCCGG
>JBDLVO010000012.1:0-7120 GCA_039804805.1 Pseudomonadota bacterium | reverse complement strand
GGGCGCTTTCATCCGCCCAAAGGTAGGAATAACGAATGACCGAGCCGCGCTCGGGCACCACGCCCGTCAGTCTTCCTCACCGTCGGCGAGAGCTTGGATGTCCGCGAGGAAATGGTCCGGGGTTTCCGCCGCCAGAAAGGCCTGCTGATCCCGCTTCCGCAGCCGTTCATACTCTTCGACGGAGATGAGGACATTGCGCGGCCGTCCATTTCGGGTGACGACGACCGGTTGGCCGAGCGCGACATCGCTGTAATGCGAGAACTTGCGCACAAGGTCTCCGGCGGTGGTGACGACGCGTCCAGCCGTATCCATGATGCCCCTCGCTTGATCGCAGCTTTGCACATAATATGTAAAATACGTATTATGCTGCCAAGCGTCAAGGTTGAGCGGGCGCCCCCCTCCCGAGAAAACCAAAGGGTTCCAAGGGCCTTGTGGCCCTTGGCGGGTGTGGGCGGAGCCCACGGCCCTTTCGCGCCAGCGAAAGCTTACCCGGTAATCAGGCTGTCGATTTCGATCTGGGCCATGGCGCGGTCGGAGCCGTGGATGATGGCGTTGGCGCAATCCATCAGCGCCTGGGCGGCGCGGCTGATTGCCTTGACGTGTTCGGCGACCAGATTGGGGTCGGCCCCGGCGACGATTTCCTCTTCGAGCCGGTTGACCCCGCCCTGGATCACCATGTTGAGCTGGGACAGGGTTTCCTCGAACGGGCGGCGATATTTGCTGGGCACCGCGTCATAGGCCTCGATCGCGAGCTGGCGGTCCTTGAAGCTCGACTGGGCGAAATGTTCGACGTAGGAGCGCGGTTCCCACGCCTTGCATTCCTCGATCATGTCCGGCATGTCCGGGATCATGTCGATCAGCATGACGATTTCGTTGAAGTGATTGAGATAATCGGTGGCGAGCAGGGTCTGGGCGCTGATATTGGCGTCGCCGAGGCGGGTGACGAAGGTGTCGAACCGCTGCTGTTCCTCCGGAGGCAGGTCGGATTCCGTCACGCTCGCTCCCTTCGATCCGGCTGCCGTCCCGATTGCCTCATCCTTGCGCCACGAGGCGAGGAAATTCAAGGGGGAGCCCCGGCCTTGTCGCCCCCCCGGGCGCTCATGCTACACTTGGCCCGTCTCTGAGGGTCTGTCCAGGCCGGGGCGGAGTATTCGCGTGAGATTTGTTGCCCGTTTCCGTCGGTCCGGCGTGGCCCGGTCCGCTCCCCGATGCTGATCGCCGCCGCCCTGGCCGGGTTGCCGCTGCTGTCGCTGCTGGCGATTGTCGCCGGCGGGCGGGCGGTGACCCACCGGCTGGTCGCCGCCGGTTGCGCCGTCGCCAGCCTTGCCTTGCTGGCGGCCGGAATCGGTCAGTTGTTCGGCGGCGGGCCGGCGCCCACGGTGGTGCTGCCGCTCGGGCTGCCCTGGGGCGCGGTCCATCTGCGGCTCGACGCGCTGTCGGCGCTGTTCCTGGTGGTGGTCGATTTTCCCGCCGCCGCCGCCGCCTGCTACACCATCGGCTATGCCGGCCATCTGCCCGAGCCGCGCCGGGTGACGCCGTTCCTGCCGCTGTTCCTGTTCGGGATGAACGGGGTGCTGCTGGCCGACGACGCCGTCACCTTCCTGATGGCGTGGGAATTCATGTCGCTGGCCTCGTGGCTGATGGTGGTGTCCGACCATCGCTCGGCCGACAGCCGCGCCGCCGGCCAGCTTTACCTGACCATGGCCCTGTTCGGCACCCTGTGCCTGCTCGGCGCCTTCGCCGCGCTGGCCGGGCCGGCCGGGGCGTGGGATTTCGCCGCCTTGCGCGCCGCCGCTCCGGCGGCGTCGGTGGCGGCGGTGGTGCCGCTGGCGCTGGTCGGGGCCGGGTCGAAGGCCGGGCTGGCGCCGCTGCATGTCTGGCTGCCCGAGGCCCATCCCGCCGCCCCCAGCCCGGTCTCGGCGCTGATGAGCGGGGTGATGACCAAGGTGGCGCTGTATGCCCTGATCCGCCTGCTGTTCGATCTGGTCGGGCGGGTGCCGTGGGAATGGGGCGCGGCGTTGATGGTGATCGGCGGGGTCAGCGCGGTGCTGGGGGTGCTGCACGCCCTGGTCCAGGACGATCTCAAGCGCCTGCTGGCCTATTCGACGGTCGAGAATGTCGGCATCGTCGCGATCGGGCTGGGGCTGGCGCTGGCGTTCAAGGATGGCGGCGAGCCGGCGCTGGCGGCGCTGGCGCTGGTCGGCGCGCTCTATCACATCGTCAATCACGCCGCCTTCAAGACCCTGCTGTTCCTCGCCGCCGGGGCGGTGCAGGCCGCCACCGGCGAGCGCCGGCTGGGGGCGCTGGGTGGGCTGCTGAAGCAGATGCCCTGGACCGGGGCGGCTGCCCTGATCGGGGCGCTGGCGATCGCCTCGCTGCCGCCGCTCAACGGCTTCGTGTCGGAATGGCTGATCCTCCAGGCGCTGTTCAAGGGGCCGAGCCTGCCGCTGTGGGCGATGAAGTTCGGCGTGCCGGTGGTGGCGGCGCTGCTGGCGCTGGCGGCGGCGCTGGCGGCGGCCTGTTTCGTCCGCGCCTATGGCATCGCCTTCCTCGGCCGGCCGCGCTCGCTCGCCGCCGCCCAGGCCGGGGCCCATCCCACCCCGGTGACGATGCGTCTCGGCATGGCGGTGCTGGCGGCGGCCTGCATCCTGCTCGGCGCGATCCCGGTCACCGTCACCGACGCGCTGTCGGCGGTGGTGGTGCCGATCACCGGCGGGCCGTTCGCGGTGTCGTCGGATCTGGGCTGGCCGTGGCTGTCGCCGGCCGGGGCCAGCCGGGGCTCCTATTCCGGCACGGTGCTGGTGCTGGTCGGGCTGGCGCTGTTCGCGGTGGTGGTGGCGGTGGCGCACGGCTTCGGCGCGCCGCGCGCCCGCCGCGCCGATCCGTGGGATTGCGGCAGCCCGGACGGGCTGCTGCTGCCCGAGACCCAATACACCGCCCAGAGTTTCTCCCAGCCGCAGCGCCGGGTGTTCGGCGCCGCGCTGTTCGGCGCGGTCGAGACGGTCGAGATGCCCGAGCCGGGCTCGACCCAGCCGGCCCGGCTGACGGTGCGGAGTATCGATCCGGTGTGGGACGGGCTGTACCGGCCGCTGATCCGCGCGGTCGAGGCGCTGGCCGACCGGGTCAACCGGTTGCAGTTCCTGACCGTGCGCGGCTATCTGCTGATGATGTTCGCCACCCTGGTGCTGATGCTGCTGGTGGTGGCATGGCGGCAACGCTCATGACCGCGCTCCTGCTCCAACTCGGCCAGATCCTGCTGGTGGTGGCGCTGGCGCCGCTGGTGACCGGCTGGGTGCGGCTGGTCAAGGCCCGGTTGCAGGGCCGGATCGGCCCGTCGCCGTTCCAGCCCTACCGCGACCTGCGCCGGCTGATGCGCAAGGAGCCGATGGTGGCCCATTCCGCCTCCTGGCTGTTCCGTGCCGCCCCCTATGTCACCTTCAGCGCGGTGTGGCTGGCCGCCTGTCTGGTGCCGACCTTCGCCACCGGGCAGGCGCTGGCCCCGGCCGCCGATCTGATCGCCCTGGTGGCGCTGTTGGCGGTGGCGCGGGTGTGGACCGCGCTGGCCGGGCTGGATTCCGGCACCGCCTTTGGCGGGCTGGGCGCCAGCCGCGAGATGCTGATCGCCAGTCTGGCCGAGCCGGCGATGCTGATGGCGACCTTCTCGCTGTCGCTGGTGTCGGGCACCACCCAGCCGGAGCGGATCATCGCCTTCGTGCTGAATGGCGGGGTGGGGATCGAGGTCTCGCTCGGCCTTGCCCTCGCGGCGCTGGTGATGGTGGCGGTGGCCGAATGCGGGCGGATCCCGATCGACAACCCGGCCACCCATCTCGAACTGACCATGGTGCACGAGGCGATGGTGCTGGATTATGCCGGCCGCCATCTCGCCTTGATGGAACTGGCCGGGATGGTGCGGCTGACTCTGTTCCTGGCCCTGATCGGCGGGCTGTTCGTGCCGTGGGGGATCGCCTCGGCCGGGTCCGGCCCGCTCGGGCTGCTGATCGGGCTCGGCGCCTTCCTCGCCAAATGCTTCGCGCTGGCCTCGGCGCTGGCGCTGTTCGAGACCGCGATCGCCAAGATGCGGGTGTTCCGCTACGCCGACTTCCTCGGCGGGGCGCTGCTGCTCGGGCTGCTCGCCACCATCTTCCTCTACGTGTCGGAGGCGGTGTGATGGGGGCCGGCCAGATTTCCTACGACGTTGCCCACCTGATCGGCGCCACCGTGCTGATGGCCGGGCTGCAATTGCTCTATCAGCGCCGGCTGTTCGCGGTGATCAACACCTTCGCCTTCCAGGCGCTGGCGCTGGCGCTGGCGGCGGGGTGGCAGGCCCATGTCCAGGACGCGCCGCACCTTTACGTCACCGCCGCGATCGCCCTGATCTTCAAGGCGATGATCGTTCCCTTCGCCCTGCACTGGCTGATCGAGAAACTCGGCATCCAGCGCACGGTCGAAACCGCCTTGCCGATCGGCTGGACGATGATGGCCGGGGTCGGGCTGGTGGCGCTGTCGATCCTGCTGGTGCTGCCGGTCACCGCCAACGCGGCGGCGCTGACCCGCGAGAGTCTGGCCCTGGCGATGAGCGTGGTGCTGCTCGGCCTGCTGATGATGATCACCCGGCGCAACGCGGTGACCCAGGTGGTCGGCTTCATGGCGCTGGAGAACGGGTTGATCCTGGCGGCGGTGTCGGCGCGCGGCATGCCGCTGGTGGTGGAGATCTCGGTGGCGTTTTCGGTGCTGGTGGCGATGACTTTGTTCGGCATCTTCTTTTTCCGCATCCGCGAGCGGTTCGACACCCTCGATCTGGCCGATCTCGAACCGCATCGCGGGGACCGGGCATGATCGACCCCGCCGCCGCCCTGCCGTCCGCCGACAGCCCGCTGGCCTGGGTGCTGGCGTTGCCGCTGGCCTCGGCGCTGGTGCTGGCGGTGTGGCGCGACGGCCGGGGCGCCACCTGGGCCAATGTCGCCGCCGCCACCACCACCTTCGCCGCCGCGCTGGCGCTGCTGGCCGATCCGCCGCCGCCCAGCCGGCTGCTGTTCGTCGATCGCTTCAACCTCTATCTGGTGGTGCTGACCGCCTTCGTCGGCATGACCACCGCGTGGTTCTCGGCCGCCTATCTCGCCCGGGGCGGCGAGCCGGCCAAGCTGGCGCCGCATCACCTGCGCTTCTACCACGCGATGTTCCAGGGCTTCCTGTTCACCATGCTGCTGGCGCTGACCGCCAACAACACCGGGGTGATGTGGGTGGCGGTCGAGGCGGCGACCCTGACCACGGTGCTGATGGTCAGCCTCTACCGCACC
The DNA here is from genome assembly GCA_039804805.1 of Pseudomonadota bacterium. Classification (GTDB taxonomy): domain Bacteria; phylum Pseudomonadota; class Alphaproteobacteria; order Rhodospirillales; family Magnetospirillaceae; genus Phaeospirillum. The sequence goes on along the minus strand of JBDLVO010000012.1, from coordinate 1,823 downwards.
CCCGAGGCGATCGAGGCGGCGTGGAAATACTTCATCCTCTGCTCGGTCGGGATCGGGCTGGCGCTGTTCGGCACCATTCTGGTCTATCTCGCCGCCCAGCCGGTGATCGGGGCCGGGGCCGAGGCGATGGCCTGGACCGAGCTGATGCGCCGCGCCGCCGAGTTCCAGCCCGATCTGCTCAACCTCGCCTTCGTGTTCGTGCTGGTCGGCTACGGCACCAAGGTCGGGCTGGCGCCGCTGCATGCCTGGCTGCCCGACGCCCATGCCGAGGGGCCGACCCCGATCTCGGCGGTGCTGTCGGGGCTGCTGCTCAACGTCGCGCTCTATGCCCTGCTGCGCTTCAAGATGCTGATTGCCGCCAACGGCGCCACCCTCGATCCCGGGCCGCTGCTGGTGATGATGGGGCTGTCGTCGCTGTTCGTGTCGGGCTTCATGCTGTACCGCCGGGGCGACGTCAAACGGCTGTTCGCCTATTCCTCGATCGAGCATATGGGGGTGGTGGTGTTCGCCTTCGGCATCGGCGGGCCGCTGGCCAATTTCGCCGCGCTGCTGCACATGGCGATGCATGCTTTGACCAAGTCGGCGGTGTTCTTCGCGGTCGGCCTGATCACCCAGACCGCCGGCACCAAGCGGATCGCCGACATTCGCGGCCTGACCGTCAGCCATCCGGCGCTGGGCTGGGGGCTGGTGATCGCGGTGCTGGCGATCGCCGGCATGCCGCCGATGGGGGTGTTCGTCAGCGAATTCCTGGTCCTCGCCGCCGCCTTCGCCCGCCAGCCGCTGCTGGCGGTGCCGCTGGCGGCCGGGCTGCTGCTGGCGTTCGGCGCGCTGCTGCTGCGGTTGCAGGGGCTGGCCTTCGGCGCGCCGTCGCTTGCGCCCGGCGGCAACAATCCGCGCGGGGTGACGCTGCTCGCCCTGCTGCCGATGGGGCTGCATCTGGCGCTGGTGCTGGCGGCCGGTCTGGCCTTGCCGGCACCGCTGGCGGCGTGGCTGCGCGGAATCGCGGGGATGCTGGGATGACGTCCCCTGGTGTAAGTTGGGCTTTCGCCCAAACCCAACCGGGGCGATGCCCCGGACCCCCTTTTTTTCAAAAAGAGGGGAGGTTTGGAGGCGCGAGCCTCCAAGCGGGGTCGGGGCGGCAGCCCCGTTGCCGCCAACGCCGGGGGATAAGCCGCTGACGACGATCGATCCGACCCTGCTTGCCTTTCTCGCCGAGGGCGGTGCCCCGGTGGCGGCGGCGCGGCCGTGGCCGCGCTTCGAGCTCGACCGCGCCGGCTGGCAGGCGCTGGCCGCCCGCCTCGCCGCGCCGGGCTGGGCGCTGATTACCGAATGGGGCGAGGCCGGCGCGGTTCATGCCGCCTTGCGCGACGAGGCCGACGGCGCGGTGGCGATCGCCTCGCTGGCCTGCCCGGACGGGCGTTTCCCGGCGCTGGGAGCGGCGCGGCCGCCGGCGATCCGGCTGGAGCGGGCGATCCGCGACCTGTGGGGGCTGGAGCCGGAGGGGCTGGAGGACAGCCGTCCCTGGCTCGACCATGGCCGCTGGGGCCGCCGTGCCCCGCTGGCGCCCGAACCGCTGCCGCCCGCGCCGGCCGCCGCGCCCTATCCGTTCCTGCCGGCCGAGGGCGACGGGCTGCATCAGATTCCGGTCGGCCCGGTCCATGCCGGGGTGATCGAGCCCGGCCATTTCCGCTTCCACGCCCAGGGCGAGACGGTGGTGCGGCTGGAGGCCCGGCTCGGCTACACCCACAAGGGCATCGCCGCCTTGGCGCGCGGTCGCAGCCCCGCCGCCGCCGCGCGGCTGGCCGGGCGGATCTCGGGCGATG
>JBDLVO010000011.1:0-3791 GCA_039804805.1 Pseudomonadota bacterium | reverse complement strand
CGCCTCGCGCAGCACCATCGGCAATGCCCGCGCCTGCCGGGCGATCGTCGCCGCCGAGGGCTGGCAAAGGCTGGCGCTGGTCACCGATGCCTGCCATCTGCCGCGTGCCCTGTACGCCTTCCGCCGCTGCGGCCTGCTTCCGACCGGACTGGCGGCGGCGCCGTCGAGTTGGCGCGCCTGGCTGCGCGAGGCCATCGCCCTGCCCTGGACCGTGCTGCGGATCGAACTCGGAATCGGCGAGGGGCGCCGCTGAGCGGGGCTGCCGCCCCGCGCCCTGCTTGGGGAGCAGGCTCCCCAAACCCCTCCTTTTTTATCAATAAAAACAAAGGGGGTCCGGGGCATCGCCCCGGGCGGGGCGCGGGGCGGCAGCCCCGCCTGACCGTGCCGCACAACAAAAAACCCCCGCCCTGGCGAACCGGGACGGGGGCTTTCTTTTTTTATAGGCTCACTCGGCCGGGGGCGGAGCGTCGGGCGCGGCGGCTTCACCCGGCAAGGCCGGCGGCAGTTCGCCCCCGTCCTCGGCCGGCGGCACCACCGCCATCTCGCGGTCGCGCTTGGCGGCGATTTCGCGCAGCCGGTTCATCACCGCGCCGGTCCCGGCGGGGATCAGACGGCCGACGATGACGTTTTCCTTCAGCCCGTTGAGGGTATCGACCTTGCCGGACACCGCCGCCTCGGTGAGGACGCGGGTGGTCTCCTGGAACGAGGCCGCCGAGATGAAGGAATGGGTCTGCAACGACGCCTTGGTGATGCCCTGCAACACCGGAGTCCCCGAGGCCGGGCGGCCGCCTTCGCGGATCGCCTTGTGGTTCTCGGCATCGAACTCGGTGCGATCGACCTGCTCGCCCACCAGCAAGGTGGTATCGCCGGGCTCGGTGATCTCGACCTTCTGCAACATCTGGCGAACGATCACCTCGATGTGCTTGTCGTTGATCTTCACGCCCTGGAGACGATAGACCTCCTGGATTTCGTTGATCAGGTACTGCGCCAGCGCCTCGACGCCCAACACCTTGAGGATGTCGTGCGGCACCGGGTTACCGTCCATCAGCGGATCGCCGCGGCGGACATAGTCGCCTTCCTGCACCGAGATGTGCTTGCCCTTCGGGATCAGGTATTCGACCGGATCGCCATCCTCGGGCACCACCAGGATGCGACGCTTCGACTTGTAATCCTTGCCGAATTCGACCCGACCGTCGAGGTCGGCGATGATGGCGTGATCCTTCGGCTTGCGCGCTTCGAACAACTCGGCCACACGCGGCAGACCGCCGGTGATGTCACGGGTCTTCGAGGATTCACGCGGGATACGCGCCAGCACGTCGCCGGCATTGACCTTGGTGCCGTTCTCGACCGACAGGATCGCGTCGACCGACATGAAGTAGCGGGCTTCCAGGCCGTTCGCCAGCAGCAATTCCTCGCCCCGGTCGTCGCGGAGCGTGACGCGGGGACGCAGATCGGCGCCGCGCGGCTGCTGCTTCCAGTCGATCACCACCTTGCTGGCGATGCCGGTGGCCTCGTCGACCACCTCGCGCATCGACAGGCCCTCGATCAGGTCGACGTAATGGACCACGCCCGAGCGCTCGGTGATGATCGGCAGGGTGTAGGGATCCCACTCGGCCAGCTTGGTCCCCTTCGGCACCGACTGGCCGTCCTCGACCAGCAGCTTGGCGCCATAGGGCACGCGGTGACGGGCGCGTTCGCGGTGGTTGCCGTCGAACAGCGCCACTTCGCAATTACGGCTCATCACGATGTTCGAGCCGGTCGAGTTGACCACCACGTTGCGGTTGATCACCTGGACGGTGGCGTCGAGCAGGGATTCGATGCTCGACTGCTCGGCGCCACGCTGGGCCGCGCCGCCGATGTGGAAGGTCCGCATGGTGAGCTGGGTGCCGGGCTCGCCGATCGACTGGGCGGCGATCACGCCGACCGCCTCGCCGACATTGACCTTGGTGCCCCGGGCCAGATCGCGGCCGTAGCAGGCGCCGCAGACGCCCTCTTCCGAGTCGCAGGTCAGCACCGAACGGATGGTGACGGTCTCGATCCCGGCCGCCTCGATCTGCTCGACCTCGGTTTCCTGGATCATCCCGGCGGCGGGCACGATCACCTCGTTGGTGACCGGGTGGACGATGTCGCGGGCGGCGGAGCGGCCGAGGATGCGGTCGCCGAGCGAGGCGATCACCTCGCCGCCCTCGATCACCGCCGAGACGGTCAGGCCGTTGGTGGTGCCGCAATCATCCTCGCAGATGATCGCGTCCTGGGCGACGTCGACCAGACGACGGGTCAGGTAGCCCGAATTCGCCGTCTTCAGCGCGGTGTCGGCCAGACCCTTGCGGGCGCCGTGGGTGGAGTTGAAGTACTCCAGCACGGTCAGGCCTTCCTTGAAGTTCGAGATGATCGGGGTCTCGATGATCTCGCCCGACGGCTTGGCCATCAGGCCGCGCATGCCGGCGAGCTGCTTCATCTGCGCCGCCGAGCCACGGGCGCCGGAATGGGCCATCATGTAGATCGAGTTGATCGGCTTGCCCGGCAGACGGCTCGAGATCTGCTTCATCATCGCGTCGGCGACGTCGTCGGTGCATTTCGACCAGGCGTCGACCACCTTGTTGTACTTTTCGCCCTGGGTGATCAGGCCGTCCTGATACTGCTGCTCGTATTCCTTGACCTTTTCCTCGGTCTCGCCGACCAGCTTTTCCTTTTCCGGCGGGATGACGAGGTCGTCCTTGCCGAAGGAGATGCCGGCCTTGAAGGCGTTGGAATAGCCGAGCCCCATGATGCGGTCGGCGAAGATCACCGTCTCCTTCTGGCCGCAATGGCGGTAGACCACGTCGATGACGTTCTGGATCTCCTTCTTGGTGAGAAGGCGATTGATCAGCGAGAACGGCACGTCCTTGTTCTTGGGCAGGATCACCGACAGCATCATCCGACCCGGGGTGGTGTCCACCAGGGTGGTGATCGGGTTGCCCTCGGTATCGACGGTGTCGTAGCGGGCCTTGATCCGGGTGTGCAGGGTGATGGTCTTGGCCGCCAGCGCCTGCTCGATCTCGGCCATGGTGACGAACACCGGGACGCGATAGAGGATGGCGCGGCCGTCCTTGATCGCCGCCTCGGCTTCCTCGGCGGTGGCGAAGGTCAGCGCCACGCCGGGATTGGCGACGTTGAACAGGCGGAGATGGCCGCCGGCCAGACCGGCCTCCAGCGCGTCGCGCGACGAGACGGTGACGCGGCGATGGACCGAAACCTCCCGCCGGGCGATCCGCTCGAGCAGCGCGTCGGCATCACCGGTGTCGAGCGCCGTCAACGGATCGGTCGGGCAGTAGAGCAGGATGGCATTGGCCGCCAGCGCCGCGCGCAGATCGTCGGCGGTGCGGATCGACAACGCCTGGCCGGGGGCCTCGTCGCGCTCCATCGTGATGTAGTAGATGCCGAGCACGATGTCCTGCGAGGGGACGATGATCGGCTTGCCGTTGGCGGGCGACAGGATGTTGTTGGTCGACATCATCAGCACGCGCGCCTCAAGCTGGGCTTCCAGCGAGAGGGGAACGTGGACCGCCATCTGGTCGCCGTCGAAGTCGGCGTTGAAGGCCGAGCAGACCAGCGGGTGAAGCTGGATCGCCTTGCCTTCGATGAGCACCGGCTCGAACGCCTGGATGCCCAGGCGGTGCAGGGTCGGCGCGCGGTTGAGCAGCACCGGGTGCTCGCGGATGACCTCTTCCAGGATGTCCCAGACTTCCTTGCGTTCCTTTTCCACCCACTTCTTGGCCTGCTTGAGGGTCATGGACAGACCCTTGGCGTCC
>JBDLVO010000010.1:0-18316 GCA_039804805.1 Pseudomonadota bacterium | reverse complement strand
GGCGCCGTCAGCGTCGGGCATCGGCCAGCGTCTCCAGACAGCGGACCCGCACCGCGTTGGCCTCGGACCGGCGCAGGGCGATGGTGTGGTCGCCGACCCGCACCGCGATCGGGTCGCGGCGGGGGAAGCCCTCGTGCAGCACCTCGACCCGCGCCCCTTCGACCAGCCCCATCTCGATCAGCCGGCGTTCGAGTTCGCCCGCGCCGAGGGCGATGGCGGCGGCGGCCTCGTCGAGGGCGATGATCTCCGCCGCGGCCCCCTTGCCCAGCGCCGCCAGCGATACATCCGTCGCCCCGATCCGTTGTCCGTCCATCCGTCTCATTCCTCGCGCCCGCTTGCGGCCAGGAGAAAGCTTCTGCGCCGCATTCGCAATAAGTGTCAACTCCTTTTCGCCGCCACGGCGAAAGGAAACCGTCAGGGCCGCGCCTGTCCGAGCGAGAACAGCACCACCGACACCAGCGCCGCCGCCACCGCGCCCCAATGATAGGGGGTGACGGGCTCGCGCAGGATCAGCAGGCCGACCCCGACCGTGGTGGTGAGAATCGACAGCACGGCATACAGCGCATATGGGGTGGCGCCGAACCGGGTGTAGAGCAGGTTGAAGCCGAGATAGGTCAGAAACAGCCCGAATCCGCCGATCAGCACCGCCGGCCCGTCATCGCGCCACACCGCCACCGGGTCGAACCGGCCGAGCAGCGGTGCCGCGGCCAGCGCCAGCACCATCGCGACCAGGGCGCTGGCGGCGACGAACAGCAGGCCGTTGCCGCTGGCGGCCGAGGCCTTCTGGCCATAGGCGAACAGGGCGTTGCCAAGCGCGGCGATCAGGGCGAACAGAATCGGAAGGGTGACGGACATGGCCGGTCTCATCGTCGGCCCCGGGGGGAGGGAACCTCCACCATGGTGCGACGCGGCGCGGCCGGCGAGTACCGCCATCGCGGCATGCCCCGCCTGCGTTGACCGAGTGAGAGCGGCGCCCTAATCGACCAGCAGGATGACGTGGCTGGCCTTGATCAGGGCCCAGGCGATGCGGCCGGGAGCGAGGGCCAGTTCCTCGGCGCCGTCGCGGGTGATCACCGCCGTCAGCGACCGGCCGGCGCCGATGTCGAGCACGATCTCGCTGCTGACCGGGCCGTCCTCGCGCGCCGCCACCACGCCCTTGATCCGGTTGCGGGCCGACACCGCCGGACAATCCTCGCCGACGGCGAGGATCACGAACGACGCCTTGATCAGCGCCATCACCTCGCGGCCGGGGACGATGTCGAGATCGGCCACGCTTTCCCGCGTCACCAGCGCGGTCAGCGGGGTCGAATCGGTCAGATCGAGTTCGACCTCGGTGCTGACCGCGCCGGGATGCACCGAGCGGACCCGGCAGCGATAGGCGTTGCGGGCGCTGGTCTTCATGCCGAGACTCCACAGCAGGGAAAAGGGATCGGCCAGATCGCCGACCTCGCCGGCCGACAGCCGCGCGGCGGCGCGGCCGAGCTTGCCCTCGATCAGGCGGAAGGCGGCGATCAGGGCCTGACCGTCCTCGGTCAGGGTGGCGCCGCCGCCCTTGGCGCCGCCGGTGCGGCCGAGCACCGCCGGACGCGGCATCAGGTTGTTGATCGCGTCGAGCGCGTCCCACGCCGCCTTGTAGCTGAGGCCGACCGCCTGGGCGGCGCGGGTGATGCTGCCATGCACGCCGACCGCCTCGAGCAGGGCGATCCGCTCCCGCCCGACCATCGACCGCCGGCCACCGCCCAGCGACAGCACGGCCTCGACCTTGCCTTCGCTTTCCATCTCCGCCCCGTCGTTCGTCAGATCATCGAGCGGTCACTATAAGGCGGCCGCCGAGGCAATGCACCGGCCAATCCGGCCTATTCCCGGCCGACCACCCGCCCGTCGACCAGATGGATCCGCCGGTCGGCGGTCTCGGCCAGCCCGGTATCGTGGGTCACCACCAGCACGCTGCGCCCCTCCTCGCGCGCCAGCCGGCGGAAGGTGGCGAACACCAAGGCGGCGGTGCGGGAATCGAGGTTGCCGGTCGGCTCGTCGGCCAGGATCAGCGGCGGATCGTTGGCCAGGGCGCGGGCGATCGCCACCCGCTGACGCTGGCCGCCCGACAATTGCTCCGGCAGCTTGCGGGCATGCTCGCCCAGTTCCAGCGCCTCCAGCAGCCCCTGGGCGCGGCGGCGGGCGGCGGCGGGATCGAGCCGGCCGAGCCGGCGGATCGGGATCTCGACATTGGCGAGACAACTGAATTCCGGCAGCAGGAAATGGAACTGAAAGACGAAGCCGATCCGCGCCAGCCGCCGCTCCGCCAACTGATCGGACGACAGGCCGGAGGTATCCTCCCCCGCCAGCGACACCGTCCCGGCGGTGGGGCGGTCGAGCAGGCCGAGCAGGTAGAGCAGCGAGGATTTGCCCGAACCGGACGGCCCGGTGATGGCGACGAACTCGCCCGGCGCCACCGTCAGATCGACCCCGCGCACCAGGGTCACCGGCACCGGGCCGGGCAAGTCCCGGGTCAGCCCGCGCGCCGCGACCGCCGCCTCGTTCGCCATTCCTCTCCCCCGCTTGTCGCCGCCGCATCCTAAAGCGTCGGCCGCCGCGACGAAAGGTCTGGCGGGCGGGCGCCCAATCACCACGCCGGCACCACCGAGGCACCGTAACGCTCGGTGATGAAGCGGCGGATCTCGGGGGCGTGATAGAGCCGGACCAGATGCGCCAGCGCCGGCCGGTCACGCTCGGCGGCGCGGACGGCAATGACGTTGGCGTAGGGCGAATCGGCGGATTCCAGCACCAGCGCGTCGCGGTGCGGCACCAGCCCGATCTCCAGCGCGTAATTGGAATTGATCGCGGCGACGGCGACGTCGTCGAGCGCGCGCGGCAATTGCGCCGCCGGCAGTTCGACCCGTTTGAGCCCGCGCGGATTGTCGATCACGTCGAACACGGTGGCGGCGATCCCCACCCCCGGCCGCAGCCGGATCAGCCCCTGCGCCTCCAGCAGCAGCAGCACCCGGCCGCCATTGGTCGGGTCGGCCGGGATCGCCACCTGATCGCCCCGCCCCAGCGCGTCGAGCCCACGGATCCGCTTCGAATAAAGCCCGATCGGGAACACCACCGTCTTGCCGATCACCGCGAGGGGATAGCCGTGGGCGCGGATCTGCTCGTCGAGGAACGGCTGGTGCTGGAACGAATTGGCGTCGAGATCGCCCTGAGCCAGCGCGGCGTTGGGCAATTGGTAATCGTCGAACTCGACCACCTTGATGGTCAGCCCCTCGCGCGCGGCCAGGGCGGCGACCTGTTCGAGGATCGCGGCATGCGGCCCGCCCGTGACCCCGACCCGGAGCGTCTCCGCTCCCGCCACCACCGGCACCGCCAGCAGGACCAACAGCACGGCGAGGCCGCGCCGCAGCGAACTGAACCCCATCGAACGCCCCCATAATAACTATAAATCCAGTAGACTTATAGCACGTCCATCCCTCCCCCGCATCCCCCGTCCTGCCCGGCTGGAGGCCCGGCGCAATCCATGGCATCATGGTCGATCGGAACAACCCGATATGATTGCGGCGCCCGCGCCGCGAGGCAGGGGGGGGGGAACCGTGATGCTGAGCCTGATCTGGCAGCCCGATTTCAGCGCCACCACCAACCCGACCGACCCGGATTACCGGCGGGCGACCGACCTGCTGGCGAGCCGCGACGGGACCGAACTGCAACGCTTCCCCCGCCCGCGCGGCTTCGTCGCCCCGGGCGAGACGCTGGTCGCCACCCTGGGCGCCTGGGTCGGCCGGCAGGGCGGGCGGCCGCTGACCCTGATGGTGCATGGCGGCGCGTTCGATCCGCGCGACGGGGCCACCGACAGCGACGACCCGTTCCAGCGGATCTACGCCCCGCCCTCCCCCACCAACCCGGCCCGGCTGAGCTGGCTGCCGATCGTCGGACTCTGTGACGAGGCCGGCCGCCCCGGCCCCGGGACGGCGATCGCCTTCGGCTGGCTGTCGCGCGGCGCGCTGCGGCACTGGGCCGGGGCCGGCTGGAACAACCCCTATCTGTTCCCGGCGTTCGACCTCGCCCCCCTCGCCGCCCAGGCGCTGGCGGCGGTGATCGCGGCGTTGCAACAAACCGGCGCGCCCTTCTCGATCCTCGCCCACGGCCTCGGCACCCGGGTGGTGTCGCAGGCGATCGGCTATCTGCGCGACGCGCCCCGCCCCTGGCCGGCCGGCGGACTGAGACGGATCCTGCTGCTGGCCGGCAGCGAATATGGGGTCGATGCCAACCGGACCCTGCTCGGCCCCGGACTCGGCTTCGAGGTGGTCAACCTGGTCAACCGCAGCGACGCGGTGCTGGGCTGGCTGGTCGGCGACGGCAGCCATCCGGTGCGCTGGAACCGCAGCGACGCCGCCCGGGTGATCGGCTTTCACGGCCTGAAGCGCGCCCCGGGCTGGCTCGACCTCCAACTCGACCGCGCCGAGGTGCAGGACTGGATCGAAACCCATCTCGGCCTGCGCGTCACCGGCCGCGCCCCGCCCGGCGACAAGGCGCTCCACCGCCTCGCCGGGATGAACCACTGGATCGGATCGATGGACGAGGGCAACCGCGCCCTGCTGCGCCGGCTGCTCGACCTCGACCAGCCCGGCCTGCCCTGGTTCGAGGCCAACGCCATCCCCCATTTCGACGGTGGCCGGTTCGACCCGACCATCCCGCCGACGCCGATGACCATCGCCGCCCGCCAGGCACAATGGCAGAGCGAGCCGATCCTCGGGTGAGTCGCCGGGCGGCGGCCCGCCTCAGCCGGCGCCGCGCACGATATCGACCGGGTTGAGCCGGGCGGCGCGGCGGGCCGGCAGCCAGGCGGCGAAGGTGGCGGACAGGATCGCCATGCCGCCGCCGATCAGATAGGGACGCGGGCTGCGCAGCAGGATCAGGCCGTGGGTCTTGACGAAGCCTTCCATCTCGAACTTCAGCGAGCCCATGAACTCGACCAGGGCCCAGCCCAGCGCCCAACCGAGCAGGGTGCCGATCACGCCGACGATCAGACCTTCGAGCAGGAAGATCCGGCTGATGTCGCGGTCGCGGAAGCCCATCGATTTGAGGATGCCGATGTCGCGGGTCTTCTCGAACACCATGGTCGAGATCACGTTGAAGATGCCGAAGCAGGCCACCACCAGGATCGCGCTGACGGTGGGATACATCGTCGCGTTCTGGATCACGTAGAGGCTGAGCACGTTGCGCGACTGTTCCTGCCAGGATTCGGCGCGGTAGCCGTATTCGCGCTCGATCCGCGCCGCCAGCGGGCGGGCCTGCTCGACATCGTCGAGGCGCAGGTTGATCCGGTTGACGATGTTGAGCCGTTCCTGCAGCACCTGGGCCTTTTTCAGCAGCACATAGCCGTTGAAATTGTCCATCCCGGTGATGCCGCTGGAAAACAGCCCGACCACCTTCATCTTCAGCAGCGCTCCGGTCGGCGAGGCGACCGAGATCAGGTCGTCCTTCTTGATCGCCGCCTTCTGCGCCAGCCCCTCGCCCAGGATGATGGCGTTGGAATGGGAATAGAGCGCGTCGAGCGTGCCGGACAGCAGGTCCTTCTCGATGTGGGTGACCTTGCGCTCCTGCTCGGGGACGATGCCGATCAGGTTGACCGGCAGATCCTTGCCGCCGAAATGAATCAGGGCGTTGCCGGACAAGGCCGGGGCGACCCGCACTCCGGGCAGCGTCTCCAGTTCGGCCAGGATGTTGCGGGCGCCGCGCAGGCCCCGGTTTTCGTCGCGCGGCTTGACCCCATGCAGATCGACCGCGCCGTCGGGGTACAGCCGGTCGACCGGCTGCAACGGCGGGGTGCGGTGCTCGTCCATCACCACGATGTGCGGCTGGATGTCGATGATGCGGGCGATGAAATCCTGCTGGAAGCCTTGCAGCATCGCGGCGATGGCGATGAAGAACGCCACCCCCAGCATCACCCCCAGCAGCGACATCACCGTCTGGCGCCGCCGGTGCGACAGGTGGCGTAGTGCGATGTCGAGTTCGAGCGCCAGCGCCATGGCTATTTGACCCGCACCCGGGTGCCGGGCTTCAGCCCGGGCGGCGGCGCGGCCAGGAACGGAACGTCGGGGCCGATCCCGTCCAGCACCTCGACCTGACTGCGGCCGCGGATGCCGAGCCGGACCGGCTTGGCCACCACCAATCCGTCCTCGACCGCCAGCACCCGGTCCTCGACCACCGCGCTCGACGGCATCAGCCAGGCCTCGGGATGCTCGGCGACGACGATGTTGATCTCGGTGGTCCTCCCGATCAGCAGCGGGCTGTCCTCGGGCAGCACGGCGCGGACGCGGAAGGTCTTGTTGACCGGGTCGCCCTTGGGGGTGATGCGATCGACCCGGGCCTCCAGCACCTTGCCGGGGAAGGCGTCGGCCTTGATCAGGATCTTCTGGCCGACCTTGACCCGGGGGATGTCCTCCTCGTCGACCTCGGCGGTGATGCGCAGCGGCTTCAGCGCGCCGACCCAGAACAGCGCGTCCTTGGTTTCGGCCAACTCGCCCGGCTCGCCGTCGCGGCGCAGCACCACCCCGTCGATCGGCGAGGTCACCAGCAGGTCGGAGCGCTGCTGGCGGGCGGCGCGGATGGTGGCGGTGACCTGATCGAACTCGCTGCGATCCTTGTCGAGCGCCTCGCGCGCCCGCACCCCGCGCGCCACCAGAATCGCCGAGCGTTCCGCCTCCTCGCGCAGATAGGCGGCCTTGGCCTCCAGTTCGGCCACCTTGGCATGGGCCTGCCGGTCGTCGAGCCGGGCCAGCGGCTGGCCGGCGCGCACCCGCTCGCCCTCGTGGGCCAGCACCTCGGCGATGCGGCCGGACACCACCGGCGGGATCCGCGCCCACACCTCGGCCTCGACCGTGCCGGTGGCGTAGATCGCCTCGACCGCCGGGCCGCGCCGCAGCCGGGTGGTTTCGACCTCGGGGGTGCCGCCGCGCTGCCATGCCCACACCCCGCCCCCCGCCAAGGCGAGCAGCAGCAGGAGCATCAGCGGGCGGAGGAGAAGGCGCGGCATCGGGGGGAGCCCTTCCGGGGAGGAGGTGACGGTCTATCCGGCCAGTTCGGCCAGGATCGCGTCGATCCCGTCCCAGGCCCGATGCAGCTCGGCGTCGGTGATGCAGTAAGGGGGCAGCAGATACAGCACGTCGCCCAGCGGACGCAACAGCAGGCCGCGCCCCAGCGCCGCCGCCTTGATTTTCGGCCCGATGGCGGCGCCGTAGCCCGCGCCGCCGGCGCCGACGGTGCAGGCGGCGACGGTGCCGCACAGCCGGGTGCGCGCGACCCGGCCGCGCCGGGCCAGATCGTCGAGCCGGTCGCGGTGGATCGCCTCGATCGCGGCGCGGCGGGCGGTGCAGGCGGCGCCCTCCAGCAGATCGAGCGAGGCCAGCCCGGCGGCGCAGCCGAGCGGGTTGGCGGTGTAGGAATGGCCGTGCAGGAAGGCGACATCGAGGCTGGCGCCGAGGAAGGCCTGATGGATCGGCTCGCGCGCCACCGTCGCCGCCATCGGCAGGAAGCCGCCGGTGATCCCCTTCGACAGGCAGACCAGATCGGGGGTGATCCCGGCCTTCAGGCAGGCGAACAGCGGGCCGGTGCGGCCGAACCCGGTCATCACCTCGTCGAGGATCAGCAGCGCGCCCGCCGCCCGCACCCGCTCGGCCACGGCGGCGAGGAAGGCGGGCCGGCACATCCGCATCCCGCCCGCGCCCTGGATCAGCGGCTCGGCGATCACCGCCGCGACCCGGCCGGGCTGGGCGGCGAAGGCGCGGTCGAGCGCGGCGAGCGCCTCGGCCTCGCGCGCCGCGACCCGGTCGTCGCCGTCCCAGGTGGCCGGGAACGGCACCGTCTCGACCGGGAACAGCAGCCCCTCCCAGGCGGAGAAGAAGCCCGAGGACCGCCCGGCCGACATCGCCCCGACCGTGTCGCCGTGATAGCCGCCCTCGAAGCCGATGAAACGGTCGCGGCCGGGCTGGCCGACATTGCGCCAATATTGCAGCGCCATCTTCAGCGCCACCTCGACCGCGGTCGAGCCGTCGTCGGAAAAGAACACCCGGTCGAGATCGCCCGGCAGATGCCCGGCCAGCCGCGCCGCCAGTTCGGCCGCCGGACGGTGGGTGAAGTCGGCGAAGATCACCTGTTCCAGGGTGGCGGCCTGGGTCGCCACCGCCTCGACGATGGCGGGATGGGCGTGGCCGTGCAGATTGACCCACCACGACGACACCAGATCGAGCAGTTCGCGCCCGTCCGCGGTCACCAGGGTCGCGCCCCGCCCCGATACCGCCACCAGCGGCACCCCGGCGGTGGCCGATTGGGTGAAGGGATGCCAGACATGGCGGGCGTCGAGGGCGAGCAGATCGGCGGACATCGGGGGGATCCTCTCCATATTGGGCTGCCGCCCAAACCCGCCCGGGGCGATGCCCCGGACCCCCTTTATTTTTGAAAACAAAGGGGGTTTGGGGCATCGCCCCAAGCGGGCCAGCGGGCGGCAGCCCGCTAGCTTTAGGGACAGGCGAAAGCGGGCGCCGGCAGGCTTTCCAGCATCGCCGGGGTCACCGCCGGCAGCGGCTGGATCTCGGCCAGCACCGGCACGCCGCCGAAATGTTCGATCGCCTCGCGGTTGGCCGGGTTGCGCTGGCCGTTGAGCACCACGCCCAGCAGCGGCACCCGGCGGCGGCGCAGCACCTCCAGCGTCATCAGGGTATGGTTGATGGTGCCGAGCCCGGAGCGGGCCACCACCACCGTCGGCAGGCCGAAGCGGACCATCAGATCGACCATCAGCGCGCTGTCGTTGATCGGCACCATCGCGCCCCCGGCGCCCTCGACCACCAGCCGTTCGCGCTCTGGCAGCACCAGGGTCGACAAATCGATGCGGCGGCGCTCGCGCCGGGCCGCCTCGTGCGGCGACAGCGGCGCCTGCAACTCGACCGCCGGCGGGATGATCTCGATCCCCGGCGCCATCCGCCCGACCCAGGCCGGGTCGGTGCCCTCGATCGTGCCGGACTGGATCGGCTTCCAATAGGACGCCCGCCAGGAGCGGGCCAGCCAGGCCGAAACCAGGGTCTTGCCGATGCCGGTGTCGGTGCCGGTGACGAACACGCCACTCATGCCGGGTCTCCCGCGCGGGTGAAGGTCAGGGTATGGATCACCCAGCTCAGACGGCAGGGCGCGCCCAAGGTCGCGATCACCCGCCGCAACTGGCCGGGCGCCAGCGGGCGGTGGCCGGGGCGCGGCACCGCCGCCCCCAGCGCGGCGACGGCGCGGACGAAGGCCAGCCCGTCGGCATGGGTCTCGATCAGGGTCTCGCTGTCGATCCGCCCGGTCCCGCCCGGCGGCAGCAGCGCCCACAGCGCGGCGGCAGCGGGAAAATCGGGGGTGCCGGGCTGGTAGCCGAGCCGGTGATGGGCGGCGGTCCATTCGGCGAAACTGCCCGCCCCCGGCAGGGTCAGCACCAGCCGCCCGCCCGGCACCAGCAGCCGGGCCAGCCGGGCCAGCGCGGCGCCGAGATCGCCGAACCACTGCGCCGCCAGCGACGACACCACCAGGGCGCAGGCGCCCTCGGCCAGCGCCGGGGCCTCGCCGTCCATCGCCGCGAAGGCGATCCCGGCGTCGGGCAGGCGGGCGCGGGCCCGGGCCAGCATCGCCGGGCTGAGGTCGCTCGCCAGCAACACCCGTTCGCGTCCCACCACGGCGGGCAGGCGGCGGGTCAGCAGCCCGGTGCCGCAGCCGATCTCCACCACCGGACCGGGCGGCAGCGCCAGCCCGGCCAGCCGCGCCGCCAGCCCGTCGGCCACCCGTTCCTGCATCCCGGCCACCGCGTCATAGCCGGTGGCGGCGGCGGAAAAGGCGGCGCTGATCCGGCGCTTGCGCGGGCTCATCGCGGTCACGGCTCCTCCAGCGCCACCGGCGGCGCCACCTGGGCGGCGAAGTCGCGCAGATGGGCCTCGACCCAGTCGGGATGGGTCAGCGGCAGCAGGTGCCCGGCCCGCTCCAGCAGATAGAGATCGTGGCGGGCGTAGAGGGCGCGGCTCATCGATTGCGGCACGATCACGTCGGCGGTGCCGGCCAGGGCGCGCACCGGGCAATCGAGTTCGGCCAAAGCGGCGCGCTCGTCGCACACCGCCAGCCAGTCGAGCGCCTCGCCCAGCGGCTTGGCCCGCAACCCGGACAGGTCGGCCTGGGGCAGGCCGCAGCGGGTGAGGAACTCGGCGGTGACCCCGTGCGGATCCTCGCCGAAGCGGGCGCGCATCCGTTCCACCACCCGGGGCGAGACGCCATCGACGAAGCTGGCGGTGCGGGTGAAGGCGGGAAAGGCATTGATCGCCAGCAGCCCGGCCCACGGGCGCGGCACGGTCGCCAGCGCCCAGGCCAGCCCCATCGAATGCGCCACCACCAGCGGCCGGCGCAGCCCGGGGCGGTCGGCCCGGCCGCTGAAGCCGAGATCGATGCAGCGGATCGGGAAATCGGTCAGACGCTCGCGCATCGGATCCCAGAAGCTGGCATCGAACGCCCAGCCATGCACCATCAGAAGGGGAATCACCGCGTCTCCTCCACCGCCCGGGGGACCAGATCGATCAGGCGGTCGATATCGTCCGTCGTGTGCGCCGCCGACAGCGCGAAGCGGATCCGGCTGGTGCCGGGCGGCACCGTCGGCGGCCGGATCGCCACCGCCAGCACGCCCGCGCGCTCCAGCGCCGCCGCCACCGCCAGGGTGCGGGCCTCGTCGCCCAGGATCACCGGCACGATCTGGCTGGCCGACGGGCCGGTATCGAGCCCGGCCGCCTGCAATCCGGCGCGCAGCCGGGCGGCATGGGCGGCCAGACGCGCCCGCTCGGGCCCGAGCGTCGGCACCAGTTCGACCGCCGCGTCGATCGCCCCCAGCACCGGCGGCGGCAGCGCGGTGGCGTAGATCAGGCCGGAGGCACGGTTGACCAGATAATCGGCCAGCACCGCCGAGCAGCCGACATAGGCGCCGAACGAGCCCATCCCCTTCGAGAAGGTCCCCATCGCCAGATCGATGCCATGGCCGGGGGTGAGGCCGAAGCCGCCCGCCCCCATCACCCCGGTGGCGTGGGCCTCGTCGAGATAAAGCAGGGCGTTCCAGCGTGCGGCGAGCGCGGCGAGGCGGCCGACGTCGCTGACGTCGCCATCCATGCTGAACACCGTCTCGGACACGATCAGCCGGGGCGCGCCGGGCGATTCGGCCGCGGCGGCGGCCAGCAGGGTTTCGAGATGGTCGAGATCGTCGTGGCGGTAGCGCCGCGCCCGCGCCCCGGCCAGGGTCAGGCCGGCATGCAGGCTGGCATGGATCAGCCGGTCGGCGAACACCAGCGGCTCGGCCTCCCACAGCGCGCGGTCGAGCAGCGCCGCCAGCACCGAGGCGTTGGCCTGCCAGCCGCTGACCAGCACCAGCGCCGCCTCGCTGCCCTTGGCGCGGGCGATCCGCTCCTCCACCGCCCGATAAGCGGCGAGATGGCCGCTGACCAGCCGCGAGGCGCCGGCGCCGGTGCCATACTCGGCCGCCCAGGCGCGCGACCGCTCGATCAAGGCGGGATGGTGGGACAGGCCGAGATAGTCGTTGGAGGAAAAATCGACCAGTTCGCGGCCATGGCGGCGCACCCGGCCGCCGGGCAGGCGTTCGACCGGGGTGAGGAAGCGCCGCCGTCCGGCGGCGGCGAGCCTGTCCAGGGCGGCGGCGGCGAGGGCGTCCAGACCGTGCATCAGGGCTTGGTCATAGATCGTTTTCGCGCCTGTTGCAAAGCCCGCATGTGCCGCTCTACTCTCCGCCCCCGTCAGACAGAAAGGCACAGGGGAACGACGTGACCATCGACACGGCAGAGATCAGCACGGCGGGCGGCACCATCGGCGCGGCGGATGACGGGCTGCGCCACGACTGGACCAAGGACGAGGTCGAGGCGCTGTTCGCTTCTCCCTTCATCGACCTGCTGTTCCAGGCCCAGACCGTCCACCGCGCCCATTTCGACCCCAACCGGATCCAGATCAGCAGCCTGCTGTCGATCAAGACCGGCGCCTGCCCCGAGGATTGCACCTATTGCGCCCAGAGCGCCCATCACCATACCGGGCTGGAGCGCGAAAAGCTGCTGGCGGTCGAGGAAGTGGTGGCGGCGGCGGCCCGGGCCAAGGCCGAGGGCGCCTCGCGCTTCTGCATGGGCGCGGCGTGGCGCGGCCCGCACGGCGACGATTTCCAGGTCGCGATGGCGATGATCGAGGGGGTCAAGGCGCTGGGGATGGAAACCTGCGCCAGCTTCGGCGCCCTGACCCGCGAACAGGCCCGCCAGTTGAAGGCGGCCGGGCTCGATTATTACAACCACAACATCGACACCAGCCCCGAGCATTACCCCAACATCGTCACCACCCGCAGCTTCGAGGACCGGCTGGAGACGATCCAGAACGTCCAGGAGGAAGGGCTGCATGTCTGCACCGGCGGCATCGTCGGGCTGGGCGAGACCCCGACCGACCGCGCCGGCATGCTGCTGACCCTGGCCAACCTGCCCCAGCACCCCGACAGCGTGCCGATCAACCTGCTGGTGCCGATCGAGGGCACGCCGCTGGCCGAGGCCAAGGTCGAGCGCCCCGACCCGTTCGACTTCGTCCGGGTCATCGCCGTCGCCCGCATCCTGATGCCGCGCTCGTTCGTCCGCCTGTCCGCCGGGCGCGAGGGGATGAACGACGAGATGCAGACCCTCTGTTTCTTCGCCGGGGCCAATTCGGTGTTCTGCGGCCGCAAGCTGCTGACCGCCCCCAACGCCCCGGTCGGCCAGGCGCTCGGCCTGTTCGACCGGCTCGGCCTCAAGCCGCTGTAAGGGCGTCGGCCGCCCTCCCCCCTCGATCCCCGGGGGAGGGCCCGACGGCCGTTATCCCGGGGCGGGGGGAGACGATGGCTCCGCCGGGGGCGGCGCGGCGGGAGCGGAAGCCGGGGCCTCGCCAAGCTCGATTCCCTTCGGCTTGACCACCGTCTCGGGCAGGTCCTTGGCCGGCAGCACCCGCTGATAATGACCGCTGGTCTGGACCATCACCCGATCGCCCACCTCGATCGGGCGGTCGTCATCGTCGATGTTCTGCACGACCGTCACCGTCTTGCCACTCGACAGGGTGATCAGATATTCGAGCCCGTCGCGATTGGCGAGGAGCTGTTCGGTCAGCGAACCGCTGGCGATCCCGGTCACCGCGCCGCTGAGCGACGAGGCGACGCTGCCGGCGCCTTCGCCGAACTGCGCGCCCACCATCGACTGGGTTCCGCCGCCCAGCAACGCCCCGACCCCGGTGTTTTCGCCCTGGATCCGGATTTCACGTTTGGCCAGGACCGTGCCGAACTCGACCGGCGTCAGCTTGCCGACGTCCTGATAGGAATAACGGTTCTGGGTCGGAACCCCGCAGCCGGCCAGCAGCAGCGACGCCAGCACTGCCGGGGCGAGCAGGCGAATCCTCATGCCGGTTTCCCTCATCCACTCTCCTTTCCTTCCACGCCCGGGGGCCCGATCGCGTTCGGGATCCCGCCGACGGCGGCAGAACCCAATAGGGCCCCTATCGGGTTTTTGTGTGACGGAGCCGGGGGAAAAAGAAGGGGGCTCAAGGCACCGCAGGCGGAGGTTGACAGGCCTGGGGGCTTTCCGTATTGTCCCGACCCTCCGGTCGCGCACCCCCGGTGACGCCGTTACGGGCGACCATGTCGTTTTTCCAGGAAGAGCACTCATGAAGATCCGCAACTCGCTGAAGTCGGCCAAGCTGCGCGACAAGAACTGCCGCATCGTTCGTCGCAAGGGCCGCGTCTACATCATCAACAAGACCAACCCGCGCTACAAGGCCCGCCAGGGCTGAACGCGCCCGCCATCACGGCGAGCCCAGCGGCCGCGTCTCCCTTGCCGGGAGCGCGGCCTTCGTCGTTTCCGGGGGCGGTGACTCACCGCTCCGCCGCGTCGATCGCGGCGACGGCGCGCTCGATTTCGGCGAAGGCGATCCGCACCGCCGGCAGGATCGCGGCGACGGCGGAATCCTCCTCGGCGCAAGCGGTCTCGATCGCCGCGCACAGCCGGCCCAGCCGCATCGCCCCGGCGCTGTAGGCGGCGCCCTTGACCGAATGGGCCGCCTCGCGCGCCGCCCCGGCCTCCCCCGCCCCCAGCGCGCGTTCCAGTTCCGACAACAGCGGCCGGGTCGAATCGAGGAACAACTCGAGCATCTCGCGCGCCTCGGCCCCGATCCCGCCGAACAGGGCCAGCATCGGCCCGGGATCGAGCACCTGCGGCACCGGATCGACCGCCGCCAGGGTCAGCGGCGAGATCTGCGGCGGCGGGGGACGGCGGCGGCGCAGCGGGGTCGCCGCCGGCAGCCAGCGCCGCAGCGCGGCGTCGAGCCGGGCGATATCGATCGGCTTGGCGATGAAATCGTCCATCCCGCATTCGCGGCAGCGGCGGGCGGTGTCGGACAAGGCGTCGGCGGTCAGGGCGATGATCGGCAGCGCCGGCCCGTCGCCGGCCCCGGCGGCGGCCTCGCCGGCGCGGATCCGCTGGGTCAGTTCATAGCCGTCCATCTCCGGCATGTGGCAATCGGTCAGCAGCAGGCCATGGCGGCCGACCTGCAGCCGCTCCCACGCCTCGGCGCCGTTGCCGACCAGTTCGATCGCATAACCGAGCCGTTCCATCAGGTGGCGGATCACCACCCGGTTGGTCGGATTGTCCTCGGCCACCAGCACCAGGGCGCCGGCCGCCTCGGCCTCGGCCGGCGACGGCGGCGACCACGCCGCCAGCACCGGCTCGGCCATGCCGGGGGCGAGCGGGTCGGATTCAAGCTCGACCCGGCCGGCGGCGGCGGCGACGGTGCGCCACAGGGCGCGGCGGCGCACCGGCTTGGGCAGCAGGGCGAACAACCCGGCCGCCTCGGCCTCGGCGGCGGCCAGCGCCAGCCCGGCCGAGGAGGTCACCACCACCACCCTGGTGCCGCCCACCCCCTCGGCCCGCCGCATCAGTTCCTGGGCCAGCCCGAAACGCTGGCGCGGATCCTCGCCGCCGTCGAGCAGCAGCACCTCGTAGCTCCAGCCGGCCAGCGCCGCCGCCCGCACCGCCGCCAGCGCCCCCTCGTCCGACACCACCACCGCCACCTGCGCCCCCAGCGCGCCGAGATAGAGCCTGAGGCCCTCGGCGGCGACCGGCCCCTCGGCCAGCACCAGCACCGCCACCCCGGACAGATCGGGGCCGGGCTCGGGGGTGGGCTCCTCGACCGGCAGCGGCACGGTGAAATGGAAGGTGGCGCCCCGGCCGGGCTGGCTTTCCACCCCGATCTCGCCGCGCATCATCTCGACCAGCCGGCGGCAGATCGACAGGCCGAGCCCGGTGCCGCCATAGCGGCGCGAGATCGAGGCGTCGGCCTGCATGAACGGCTCGAACAGCCGGGCCTGCTGCTCGGCATCGAGGCCGATGCCGGTGTCGCTGACCGCC
This sequence comes from Pseudomonadota bacterium, assembly GCA_039804805.1. Classification (GTDB taxonomy): domain Bacteria; phylum Pseudomonadota; class Alphaproteobacteria; order Rhodospirillales; family Magnetospirillaceae; genus Phaeospirillum. The sequence continues at coordinate 2,858 of JBDLVO010000010.1, read as the reverse complement.
ACGGTCAGGCGCAGCGGCCGCACCCGGGGATCGCCGGTGGTGGCGGCGATGCGGACATAGCCCGACTGGGTGAACTTGATCGCGTTGCCGGCAAGGTTGGTGATGATCTGCCTGAGCCGCAGCGGATCGCCCCGCCCGCGCGCCGGCAGCGCCGGATCGACATAGGTGATCAGGCCGATTCCCTTTTCGCGGGCACGGGGCGCGAGCAGCTCGGCGACGTCCTCGATCAGGTCGAGCGGGGCGAGGTCGGTCAGTTCGAGCGGCAGTCGCCCCGCCTCGATCTTGGAAAAATCGAGCACGTCGTCGAGGATGGTCAGCAGGGCGGCGGCGGAATCGCTGATCACCCGGGCCATCTCGCGCGGCTCGGACGGCAGCGGCATGTCCTGGAGCAGGTGGGCCATCGTCAGCACCCCGTTCATCGGGGTGCGGATCTCGTGGCTCATGGTGGCGAGGAACAGCGATTTGGCCTGGTTGGCCTCCTCGGCCATCCGCTTGGCCTCGGCCAGCGCCGCCTCCTCCTGCTTGTGGCGGGTGATGTCGAGCGAGGAGACGATCGCCGCCGCCTCGCCGTCCATCTCGATCCGCGCCGCCGACAGGATCGCCCAGAACTGGTGGCCGTCGCTGCGGCGCAGCCGGCATTCGAACGCGGTGACGTAGCCGGCCTTCAGCACCATCTCGACCAGCCGCAGCCGGTCGGCCGGATCGGCGTAGAAGGCGCCGACATCGAGCCCGATCGCCTGCTCGTCGGGCACGCGATAGAGTTCGGTCCAGCGCGGATTGACCTGGACCAGCCGGCTGTCGCGCACCCGCCAGATCGCCAGCGCCAGGGGCGAGGTGTCGAGGATGCGGCGCAGCCTGGTCTCGCTCTCGACCAGGGCCTGACTCGATTCGCGCAGCCGGGCCATCGCGTCGCGGAACACCCCCAGTTCGGCCGCCATGTCGGCGATCTCGTCCTTGCCGCCGCGCGGGATCGGGGCGTGGAAATCGCCCTCGACGATGCGGTGCATCGCCTCGGCCAGCCCCGACAGCCGCCCGACCAGATTGCGGCCGAGATAGAACCAGACGAACAGCAGCGGCCCGAACAGGGTCAGCACCCCGACCACCAGCAGGGTGCGACGGCCATTGGCCACCGCCGCCTCGGCCCGGCGCTCGTCGTCGGCGGCGACCGCCTCGGCCGCCGATACCAGCCGCCCCACCGTCGCCGCGGTGCGCGCCACCAGATCGCGCCCCTCGTCGGCGGCGGCGGCGAGGCGGGCATCGGTCTGCATCTGGAGCATGCGCAGCTCGAACACGTTGCCGGCGCCGCTGCCGAGCGCGATCGCCCGCCGCGCCAGCCCGCCATCCGCCCCGGCGCCCCGTTCCGACAGCAGCACCAGCCGCCGCGCCTCGACGGCATAGGCGGCGCGCAGGTCGGCCAGCTTGTCGAGGTCGGCGGCGGCGGTCGCCTCGCGCAACAGGGTGGCGGCCAGCATCACCGCCGGCGCCGGCGGCCCGCCCGGGGGGTCGAACGCGCCGCGCAGGTCGTGATCGAGCTGGATCACCGCCGCCGCCTGGGCGCGGGCGCGCTCGGCCAGTTGCAGCCGGCGATCGACCTGGACGTTGCGGTCGATCAGATTGTCGGCGAAGGCGGCGACCAGCGAGCGCAGTTCCTCGACCCGGCCCCGGTCGGCCGCCGCCTCGGACAACCCGTCGATCAGGTCGAGCAGATGGCCGATCTGCTGCTGGAGGGCGACGAAATTGTTCTGGCGCTGGAACTGGCTGGGCGAGGAATCGAGCGCCGGGGCGGCGGCGGCCAGCCGCGCCGTCGCCTCGGACAGCTTGAGGGCATGGGTGACGCTCGGCAGGTTGGTGCGGGTCATCCCGGCCAGCAGCCGTTCGATGTCGCTGTAGCCGGCCCAGGTCAGGCCGGCCGCGACCAGCATCATCGCCGCCACCGCGCCGACCGCCACCACCAGCTTGGTCCGGATGCCGAACCGCCAGCGCCGGGCCGGGCGCGGCGCCGCCCCCGCGTTCTCCTGCGCCACGCGACCGCCTTTTTCACCCCGGGCCGCCGCCGTTCCAGCGCGGCGGTCCTCCGCCGCATCATGCCTGAGCGCGAAAACTGCGCCCAGGGGGCATTTTCGCCGGGGCGGGGTCCGGAAACGCGCCAGCGCGGCCCGGTTCCCTTTGCCGGAAAACGGCTTTAGTCTGACCGGGACAGGGGCCGGAGGGCCGGCCCGGCATGAGGGGATGGGGAATGGGGATTGCTTACGTCGCCAGAAGCAAGACGCTCCAGGCCTGGGGCTCGGATGTCGGCCTGGGCAAGAATCTCTACAAGGTCGGCTATCTCGCCGAGGGCAGCCCGGCCGAGGCGCTGGCCGGCGGTCTGGCCGGGGCCGACGACTGGAGCGTGGTCGCCAGCCGGGCGGCCGACCTCGCCGACGAGGACGACCTGCTGACCCGGCTGGCCATGCGCGAGAAGCTGGTCGATCCGGCCTATTACCCCCGGCTGAGGGGGGAACGGGGGATCGTCAAGGTCAACCCGGCGGCGATCGAGAACGTGATGCGGGTCCGCCTCGCCCTCGAAACCGGGACCGAACCCGACGTGATCAAGGTCAAGCCGGCCGACATCGCCCGCCTGCTGCTCGACGCCGCCTGTCCGCGCGCCGAACCGGGCTGACCCCGCCGCCGGCCAAGGCGGCGACACGGTTTTGCCGTTTTGCCTTCCCGCCGAGTTCGGCTACCCTTCCTCGGGAAGGCCCCGGGGGCCGCGGTCCCAACGGCGCGCCTTCATCCCTGCGACCGCCTGGGGGAATCCGGCATGGTCAGGATCGTTCGGCACCAGCGTTTTTCCGACCTCACCTTCCTGTGGGAGGTCG
>JBDLVO010000009.1:0-2537 GCA_039804805.1 Pseudomonadota bacterium | reverse complement strand
TGTCGCGCAGGAAACGGGCGGCGCCCTTGATCGCCAGATTGTTGGATTCGGTCGCGCCCGAGGTGAACACGATTTCCTTGGCATCGGCACCGATCAGGGCGGCGATCTCGGCGCGGGCCTGCTCGACCGCCTCCTCGGCTTCCCAGCCATAGGCATGGTTGCGCGAATGGGGATTGCCGTACTTCTCGGTGAACCAGGGCAGCATCGCCGCCACCACCCGCGGGTCGCACGGCGTGGTCGCCTGATAATCGAGATAGATCGGCATGCCGGGGCGGCGCGGCAGCGCCGGGGTGACGCCCGGTTCGAGCGAAGGCGAGGTCGTCGGGGGGACGTGGGCGGTCATGGCTGCATTCCTTCCTTCTTCTGTCCTCCGGTCACGCCGCCTGGGGCGCGCTGACCGTAAATCCCTTGCGTCCGGCCAGTTCGCCCCAGGCGGCGACGAACCGGTCGACATCTTCATCCGTGCTGGCCCAGCCCAGGCTGACCCGGATCGCCGATCCGGCCACCGTGTCGGGCAGGCCCATCGCCGCCAGCACCCGGCTCGAGCGCTGCCGGCCCGAGGCGCAGGCCGGGCCGCTGCTGACCGCGATCCCGGCGAGGTCGAGCGCCATCACCTGGGTCGCCCCGGCCAGCCCGGGCAAGGCGAGGCAGGCGGTGTTGCCCAGCCGGGGGGCGCCGGCCCCGATCACCCGCGCCGCCGGCACTCGCGCCAGCGCCAGATCTTCCAGCCGGTCCCGCAGCGCGCCCACTCGAGATGTGGGGCCGTCGGGCGTCAAATCATCCCCTACCAACGCCGAGGCGGCGCCGAAGCCGACGATGCCCGGCAGGTTCTCGGTCCCGGCGCGGCGTCCGCTCTCCTGTCCACCCCCAAGCAACAAGGATGCCAATTGCCGCGACGGATCGGCCAGCACCAGCGCGCCGATTCCGGGCGGACCGCCCATCTTGTGGGCGGACAGGGTCAGAAAATCGGCAGCGAGCGCATCGAGCGCCAGCGGGATCCGCCCGGCGGCCTGGGCCGCGTCGCAATGCAGCCAGCCGCCGCGGGCGTGGACCAGCCGCGCCGCCTCGGCCACCGGCTGGATCACCCCGGTCTCGTTGTTGGCCAGCATCACCGACACCAGCGCCGGGCGCGGATCGGCGGCGAGCCGGCGGTCGAGATCGGCGAGGTCGATCACCCCGTCCGGGCCGACCGCGATCTCCTCGCCGCCGCGCGCCGCCGCCGCCACCGCCAGCGAGGGATGCTCGATCGCCGACAGCAGCAGGCGCGGCGCCGCCAGCCCGGCCAGCAGGGCGGCGTTGGCCTCGGTGCCGCCCGAGGTGAAGATCACTCCGGCCGGATCGGCCCCGGCCAGCGCCGCCACCTCGGCCCGCGCCGCCTCGATCCGGGCGCGGGCGGCGCGGCCGGGGCCATGCGCCGCCGAGGGATTGCCCGGCGCGGCCCAGCCGGCGGCGATCGCCGCCGCGACCTCGGGCCGCAGCGGGGCGCCGGCATTGTAATCGAGATAGACCGTGGCCATCCTCTCGGGCCTCCGCGCCGGGCTATTGCGCCGCGACGGGGCCGGACCGGTCGCCGCCGTGGAACATCCCCGAGGTGCCGAGCAGGCGCCGTTCGCAGACATCGGCCAGCGACACCGAACTGAGGTAAAGGTAGATCTGGTTGCCGAGTTCCTCCCACAGATCGTGGGTCAGGCAACGCCCCTTGTCGTCGTGGCAGCCGGACGGCGTGCCGGGCGAGCAGCGGGTGGTCTGGATCGGCTCGTCCACCGCCAGGATGATGTCGGAGATGCGGATCTGCTGCGCCGGCCGCGACAGCAGATAGCCGCCGCCGGGGCCGCGCACGCTCTTGACCAGCCCCCCTTTGCGTAACTTTCCGAACAATTGTTCCAGATAGGACAGGGAAATCTCCTGGCGTTCGGCGATGTCGGCCAGCGCGACCGGGCTGCCGTGGGAATGGCTGGCCAGATCGACCATCGCCATCACCGCGTAGCGTCCCTTGGTGCTGAGTTTCATGATCCCGTCTCCCGATGCGGCGCCGTCCCGCCGGCGGGAGCGGGATGGGGCGGGGGATGGCTGGCGGCCGGCGGCGTCTCGCCGGACACCAGATGGGGCAGACGCGAACACCCCAGCGCCGGGTGCCCGTGCAGTTCGGTTTCGAGCTGGCGCACCCGCTCGACCAGGGTGGCGACCTGGCCGCGCAGGCTGTCGATTGCCCGCACCATCGGGTCGGGCAAGGCGGAGGAATTCTCCGGCAGCCCATAGGCGCAGAATTCGGCCCCCTTGGCCCGGCGCATCACCATCCGCGCCGGAATGCCGACCATCGTCACCCCGGGGGGGACGTCGGTCAGCACCACCGCGTTGGCGCCGATCCGGGCACCCTGGCCGACGGTGACCGGGCCGAGCACCTGGGCGCCCGAACCGACGATCACCCCGTCGCGCAGGGTGGGGTGGCGCTTGCCCCGGTGCAGCGAGGTGCCGCCCAGGGTGACGCCGTGATAGAGGGTGACGTCGTCGCCGATCTCGGCCGTCTCGCCGATCAC
>JBDLVO010000008.1:0-2721 GCA_039804805.1 Pseudomonadota bacterium | reverse complement strand
AGTTGGGGCGATGCCCCAAACCCCCTTTGTTTTCAAAACAGGGGGGGGCTGGAGGCGGCAGCCTCGCTTTCTCAGTCCTCGGCGCGGGCGATGCGGTTGCGGCCGGCCTGTTTGGCGCGATACAGCGCCTGATCGGCCCGGCGCAGCAGCGATTCCATCCCCTCGCCGGCGACATGGGCGGCCAGACCGGCCGACAGGGTGATCTGGCCCAGGCTTTCCCCGGTGCGGCGGTTGGTCAGGGTGCGGGTGGCGACGCGCTGGCGTAGCGCATCGATCAGGGCGGTGGCGTCGGCGAGGTCGGTGTCGGGCAGGATCAGGGCGAATTCCTCGCCGCCATAGCGGGCCGCGCTGTCGCGCGGCCGCAGCCCGTCGAGCAGCATCCGCCCGATCAGCTTCAGCACCTGATCGCCGAGCGGATGACCGTAGCTGTCGTTGAAACGTTTGAAATGATCGAGGTCGATCATGGCGAGGCACAGCGGCCGGCCGCCATATTCGGCCTGCCCGACCGCCTGGGTCAGGGCGGCGTCGAAACTGCGGCGGTTGGCGAGTTGGGTCAGGGCGTCGGTGGCGGCGTCGGCCTCCAGCGCTCCCAGCGCCTCGCGCAGCCGGGCCAGTTCGCGGGCCGAGGTGGCGAGGTCTTCCTCCAGGCGGCGGCTGGTGGCGGCGGTGGCGCGGCTTTCGGCCAGCAGGGTTCGGGTCAGTTCGGCCAGCAGCGCCGGCGGCGGCGGCGGGTCGAGCCGGGCGGCGGCGGCTTCGATCGCGGCGGCGTGGTCGGCGGTGCCGGCGGCGGCGGCGGCGGCACTCTCGCCCAGGCGGCGGAAGGTTTCGTCGGCGCGCTGGCTGAGGTCGCGCAGGGCGCCGCGCTCGGGGTTCTGCGCGGCGAAACGCTCGAACAGGGCGTCGTTGACCTCGGGGGTGAAGCCGTCGCCCCGGCGCAGGATCTCGTTGATCGCCTCGGTCAGCTCGGGATTGCGGCCGCTGACATAGGCGTACCACACCGAAAAGTTTTCCGGCTGGGGCGGGATGTCCTGCCGGGCCATCATGCCGAGGGCGGCATCGGCGCAATGGCGGGCCTGATCGAGCGGGGCGGGCAATCGGATGTCGGCCAAGGCGGGCCTCGTGGCGTGGTCGCGGACGGAACGGGGTGGTGGCGGGGCGGGGTCAGTTACACTGGCCGAGCGAGCCTTCCGCACAGATGTGGGTACCGTCGATCCATTTCGCTCCCGACAAATCGGCGCCGAGCAGTTCGGCGGCGGAAATTTTGGCGTCGGTAAGGTCGGCGCCGCGCAGGGTGGCGTGAAAGAAGCGGGCCCGGCGCAAATCGGCCCCGGCCAGCGAGGCGCCGTCGAGGTCGGCCTTGGTGAAATCGGCGTCGCTGAACACCCCGCCGTCGAGGCGGGCGCCGCGCAGCTTGGCGCTGACGAAGCGGACCCGGTAGCCGTCGGCGCGGGTCAGGTCGGCCCCCGACAGGTCGGCGCGCTGGAAGCTGGTCTCGCGCAGGCGGGCGCCGGTCAGGCGATGGCCGACGAAACCGCGCCCATCCATGTAGCAGCGCTGCCAGTCCACTCCCGGCGCGGCCGGGGTGGTGCAGTCGGCGGCCAGGGCCGGCGCGGTGGCCAGGATCAGCAGCAGGGCGGCGGCGACCCGCCGCGCCGCCGTCACCAATGCATCCACCCGCCCAGCCACAGCCAGGCGACGGCGATCGCCATCGTCACCAGGGTCAGCGGCACCCCGGCGCGGGCGAAATCGGCGAAGGACAGCCGGGCGCCGACACTGGCGGCGCGCTCGGCGACGATGATGTTGGCGAGGCTGCCGACCAGCAGGAAATTGCCGGCCAGGGTGGTCAGCAGCGCCAGCCCGGTCAGCGCGCCGGGATCGGGGGTGTGCCACACCGACAGGATCAGCATCACCGCCGGCACGTTGCCGATCGAGTTGGAGGCGGCCAGCGCCAGCGGCAGCATCGAGCCCAGCGTGTCGGGGAACAGGCCGCGCTCGGCCAGATCCTCGACCCACTGGCGGGCGAGGTCGGTGTCGGCGAAGGCGCCGGTGACGACGAACAGGCAGGCGAACAGCAGCAGCAGGTGCCAATCGACCGAGCCGATCATCTCGCGCGACGACATCCGCCGGCTGGCCAGCAGCAGGCCGGCGATCACCATCGCCCCCACCTCGCGCGGCAGCGGCGCGGCGAACAGCAAGGCGAGGCCGACCAGGGCGCAGACGCCCTTGGCCGCCTGCCAGCGGTGCAGCCGGCGCCCGGTCGGGGCGGGGGGGGTGGCCGGGGCGGGGGCGGCGTCGAGTTCGGCCCGCCAGATCCAGGCGATGGCGAAATGGACCACCAGCAGCGACAGCGCCGCCGGCACCGCGCAGGCGGCGAGGAAGTCCCAGAAATCGAGCCCGCCGACCTGACCGATCAGGATGTTCTGCGGATTGCCGATCAGGGTGGCGGCGCTGCCGGCATTGGCGCCGCCGACCAGCCCGAGCAGATAGGGGCGGGGGTCGAGGCCACGGCGGCGGATGCCCTCGGCGACGATCGGGGTCATCGCGAAGCAGACCACGTCGTTGGCCAGCACCGCCGACAGCCCGCCGGCGGCGAGGATCACCAGCCCGAGCAGCCGGCGCGGCGAGCCATTGCCCGAGGCCACCCGGGTGGCGACGGTCTCGTAGACCCCGGCCAGTTGGAACTGGGCCGACACGATCATCATCGCGAACAGCAGCAGCAGG
>JBDLVO010000007.1:0-3456 GCA_039804805.1 Pseudomonadota bacterium | reverse complement strand
GGCGCTGGCCAGCAACCGGGCCGCCTCGGCCGGGCTCCAGCGCAGCGGATGGAAGATCTCGCCGGTCTCGACCATCGCCTTCAGCCAGTCGCAGCGTTCGGACGCCCGCTGGATCGGCTGCAACAGCGACAGCAGGGCGTCGCGATCGGCGGCCCCGGCATAGTCGCGCAACGCCTGCCCCAGCGCGACATGCTGGGCCTTGCCGCCGGCGGGGCCGAGCCGGGTGGTGTAGGTCGCCATGAAGGCGAACGGCGCCTCCGGGTCGCGCCGGTTTTCCGCCAGGTTGAAATAGACCCGGCCGACCAGGGTCCAGGCCGGATTCAAGCCGTGCAGGAAGCCTTGCAGGTCGAGCCCGGAGCCGGCCTGGGCCGCCGCCAGCGCCTGATGCAGCGCCCGCCACAGATGGCGCAGGACGGTTGGAGTCAGGTATTCCGCCCCCGGCATCAGCGGTCCGGCCAGCACCAGGGCGGTCAGCTCGGCCTCGTCCGGCGGCGCCGGTTCCGCCAGGGGGGCGGGCGCCTCGGCGCCGTCCCCACCCCCGCCGGCTTCCTGGTGGCACAGCGCGGCGACATAGCGGGCGGCAAAGTCCCGCCACCACGCGAATACCGGCGGCAGCGCCTGGCCGATTTCCCCCGCCCCCAACCGGAGCAGTCCGGCGCCACTGCCGGCGGCGAAGGCCTCGGCCAGACGGCGGGCCGCCGCGGGCTCCAGCGGCGGGGCCTCGGCGCTGTCTTCAAGCCGGAGATGGCCACTGGGCAGCAGGCAAAGATGAAACGGAGAGGCACCCTCGGCAAGGACGGTCACAGGCGAAGATCCGGCACGGGACAGAGGCTTTCATCCTGAAAGAAAACCATCGGGAAACCAATCGAGGTTTTCCCGCCCCGCCCGAGCCCCACCGTTTCGGCATGAAGGCGACCCAACCGGCCGCCCCGTCGGCCGGGCGGGATCATCCCGAGGCGGCGAGGATCGCGGCGACGACGCGGGCCAGTTCGGCGACGAAAGGCGGCTTCATCACGGTGAAGTGGTGGCCCGCCACGGTCTCGACCGTCAGACCGCGCGTGAAGATCCCATCCCAGCCGAGATCGGGGGCGGGGGTGATCTCGTCGGCGGAAAAGCCCCGGGCCATGCCGGGGGAAAGGCGGTGGCGAAGGCGGATTCGATCCGGGCGCACAGGGCCGCCGCGAGGAGGGAATGTCCGCCCAGGGCGAAAAAATCCTCCTCGACCCCGACAGGGTCCCGTCCCAGCATTTCAGCCCACAACTCGGCCAAGGCCCGTTCGGCCTGGGTTCGGCGGCCGGTCGAGTTCGGGACGGGGCAGCCGGGTGCCGGCGGGACGGAGGCCGCCGCCGCGACAGGTCGCGCACCGAAAGGGCGACCCGCGCCCGCCCGGTGGCCAGCACCCGCTCCAGCGCCGCGCCGCCTTCGCCGCGATCGATTCCGATCAGGGGCTCGGGGGCGTGGCCCAGAAGCCGGCGCAGCCCGTCCCCGGCCTCGACGACATCCCGGCCTCGGTCCAATCGTCCCAATCGATGCTGACGATCCGCCCGTCGAGGAATTCACAGCCGGCGGCATGGCCGATCTGGCCGAACTTGGTCGGGAACGGCACCGTTCCCAACGACGAGCACAGCAGCAGGAAATCGAGCCGATCCGGTTCCAGCGCCGTCACCAGCGCCAGCGCGCCATGCAGCTTGGGCCGCAGCACCGCCAGGGTCGCCTCGCGCCCGCGCCGCATCACCACCCCGGCGTAATCGGCCAGCCCGGCGCAATGCAGGCAGCCATGGATCGTCCCGAACGCGCGTCGCGCCGCCGCGACGGCGGCGGAAAGGGCGGCGGGATTGGCGACGTCGGCCGCGACCAGCCGCAGCGCCGAGGCGTGGGACGCGATCGCGATCAGTTCGCGGCCCAGATGCGCCTCGCGCGGGTCGGCCGATCCGGCCAGGGCGGCCCAGGATTCGGGCGGGGATGGCTCGCGGCGCGACAGCAGGATCAGCCGGGCTCGCCAATGCTCGGCCAGATGGCGGGCGAGGGCGAGGCCGACGCCGCCCAGGCCGCCGGTGACGAGATACACCCCGCCCTGGCGCAGGGGGGGCGGCGGCGGGAAGCGGGGCGAAATCGCGCCGCCACGCCCGGCCGTTGCGCAACGCGGTCAGCGGTTCCTGCCCCGGCGCATGGCTGGGTTCTGCTTCCAGCGCGCCCAGCAGCGCGGCGGCCAGCCGGTCCCATTGGCCGTCCAGCGCCGGGTCGAGATCGATCACCTCGCGCGGAAGGTCGGGAAATTCGAGCGGCAGAATCTTGGCGGCGGCGAGGGCGAGGCTGGGCCAGGGCGACCGGGCCTCGTTTCCCAACGCCGCCCAGCCGCCCAGGCTGACCGAAACGGTCCGGCAGGGTGGCCGGGCCGACGCGGCCAGCGACCGGGTCAGCGCCATCGGTGCGAACAGCAGGGCGTCGAGCGCCTGGTCGGGGGACTGGTCGGGGGCGTGCCCGGCGGCCAGGACGAGCGGCAGCAGGTCCAGGATCAGGCCGGGGGGCGATCCGGCCAGCCGGTCGAGCTGGCGCGTCCAGGATTCGGGATCGGTGGCGGCGCCGTCGGCGACGGACAGGCCGGTTACCGCGCATCCGGTCGCCGCCAGCCGCGCCGCCAGCGCCTGTCCCAGCGGATGGTCGAGACCGAGCAGGCAGACGGCGGTCGGTCCGCCCTCCCGCCCGATCGCCGCGGCGGGCAGATGTTCGCGCCAGACCGGCGCGTGCAGCCAGCGGGCGGGATCGGGGCGCTTGGGCGGCGGCGCGTCGTGCAGGCCGTGCCACGCCACCGTCACCCCGTTTTCCCACAACTGGGCCAAAGCGCGCGGCGGCCCCTCGGCCTGGGCCTCGGCGCTGCCGCCGGCAGGCGGTTGCGACGACAGGATCGGCCGTTCGGCGCCGGCGGCGGGATGGCTCCGCGCCATCCGCGCCAGGGTGTCGGCCGGGCCAAGCTCCAGCAACGCGGTGTCGGGCTGGGCCAGCAGCGTCGCCAGCCCGTCGCCGAAGCGCACCGGGCGGCGGATCAGATCGGCCCAATAGGCGGGATCGGTCGCCTCGGCTGGGTCGATCCAGCGTCCGCTGGCGTTCGACAGCCAGGGGATCTGGGGGGCGCCAGGGTCAGGCCGGCAAAGGCGTCGCGGAACGCCGCCGCCGTGTCGTCCATCAGCCGGGAATGAAAGGCGCGGGTCACCGCCAGCCGGGCGCAGGGCAGGGCCTCGGCGCGGCAGGCGGCCTCGGCGGCCTCGATCGCGGCGACCGGTCCGGACAGCACCGACTGGCCCGGCCCGTTGATCGCGGCCAGATCGAGAGCGGGATGGCGGGCGAGAAACGCGCCCGCCCCGGCCTCGTCCCGTCCGATTGCCAGCATCCCGCCCGGGGCGGTCGCCGCCATCAATCGGCCGCGCCGGGCCGCCAGCACCGCGCCCGCCTCGGGCG
>JBDLVO010000006.1:0-8760 GCA_039804805.1 Pseudomonadota bacterium | reverse complement strand
TGCGCAGCGCGACCCGCTCGCCGCCCAGCCGGGCCGCCAGCGCGCCGACCTCGCCGCGCAGCCGGTCCCAGGTCAGCGCCTCGCCGTCGCGCCACGCCACCACGGCATGACCCGGCCGCGCCGTGCCGGCCAGCAGGGCGGAAAGCGGGGGCGGGGTCATCGTTCCCCCTCCGCCACGGCGAGGCGGGCGGCGAACAGCGCCTCGAGATGGGCGGTCAGCCGCCGCGCCGCCACCGGCCGGCGCGGTTCGGCCAGGAAACGGGCGATCGGGATCCGCTCGCCCACCTCGAGCCGGAAGCGGGTGCGCCGTTCCGGCACCCGCCACCATGTCTGTCCCTTGGCCAGCAGCGGCGGATCGGCCCGCAGCGTGATGACCTGAAGATCGCACGGCGCCAGCGTCGCCAGATGGGCGAAACCGCGCTGGAGGCGGGGCAGGGTGCCGGGCGGGGTGCGGGTGCCCTCGGGGAACAGGATCAGGCAGCCGCCGTCGCGCAGCACGCCGAGGCAGGATTCGATCAATTGCTCGGGCGGCAGATCGTTGCGCAGATAGCCCGCGCCCTCGACGGTGAGGCGGAAGAACGGATTCGACCACAGCCCGCCCTTGACCACGCACTGCACCCGGGGCACCGCCGCCATGATCATCACCACGTCGAGCAGCGAGGGATGGTTGGCGACGATCAGGGTGCCGGACAGGTCGCCCAGCCGCTCGATCCCGGCGAATTCGACGTCGGCGATGCCCAGCCGGTCGATCGCCCGGCAATAGAGCCGGAACAGGCGGTGCAACAGCCCCTGGATCCGCCGCCGCCGCGCCGCCGGATCGCGGCTGAGCAGACCGATCAGCGGAAACAGGGTCAGCGCCAGCAGGGTGCCGCCCAGGCCGATGATCGCCAGGAACAGACCGACGCCGATCGCGCGCCACCAGCGCCGGGGATCAGGCATCGTCCCCTCCCCCGGCACGCCGCCAGCACCAGCCGAAGCGCGGCCCGGCCATCTCGGCCACCGCCGCGCCGCGCAGCACCCGGACACAGCCTTCCGCCAGCCCGGCATCGCCCTCGCCCCATCCGCCCGAATCGAGCACGAGGTCCAGCCCGATCCCGGCGGTGGACCCGGGCGGAGCCAGCCGCAGGGCCAACGCCAGTTCGGGCCGGTCGGGCTCGGCCACCGGGTGGTAAATCTCGGGCAGCGGCGCGTCGAAATGCAGCAGGATCGCCCCGGCCTGGTCCTCGACCGCGCAGCCGACGGCCTCGATCAGGCCGAAGCTGAAGCTTTCCGCTCCGGCCGACACGGCGGTATGGCCGCCATCGCCGCCGGTGACGATCGACAGCAATCCGGCCAGGGCATGATGGACCGACAGGCTGAAATCGGCGGGCGACACCGTGCCCTCGGTGGCCAACTGGCCGAGCAGGTCGAAGGTGCGCTGATATTCGCCATGGCGCGAGGACAGCACCAGCCGGGGCATCGCCCCCTCGGGCAGCACCGCCCAGGCCGCTTCGAGCGCCCGCCGGCCGAGCGGGGTGATCCGCCGCCGCAACGACGCCGGCAACGGCCGGGCCGGCGCGGTCGCGCCCCCCTGTTCCAGCGCCTCGGCGCCGGCAAACCAGCCGGCCCAGGCCTCCACCCGAAACCGCAGCCTTCTGGCCGCCGTGGTTCGGTTCGCTTGCGCTCCCGACACCTTTGGGTTCTCCCGTCGCCCTTCTACTTAAAAAGGTAGCATGGCCTCCGGAAACGCAAAAGAGGGGTAGACCCGAGGCGCGGGGGAAAAGCGGCCTCCGCCCACGTCACAGCGCGAAGCCGGGACCGAGCTGGGCGAGGGCGGCGGCGAGGGCGTGATGGGCGCTGCGGGAAGCGAGACCGAGCCGGATCAGCCCGGGCAATTGCCACGGCCGCAAGGCGAGCCGGCCGAGCACCGCCAACGGACGCGGCTTGCCGTCGGGCCCGAGCCCGGCGGCGGCGGCGCTGGGCAGCGAGAACCCCGCCGGATCGGCGATCGCGCGCAGCACCGCGAAGGGACAGCCGGCCCCGGCGGCGACCCGGGCCACCGCGCCGCTTTCCATATCGACCGCGCGGGCGCCGACCGAGGCGAACAACCCCCGCTTGGAATGATGCCCGGCGATGACGCTGTTGGCGGAAAACACCGGACCGCGCCGCGCCTCGGGCAAGGCGTTGAGCAACCGGCACATCCACACCTGATTGGCGGGAAAATGATCGAGCCCCTCGATCACCCCGGTAGCGACGATCAGGTCGCCCGAGGCCAGGGTCGGGTCGAGCCCGCCGGCGATGCCGAAGCTGAGCAGGGCCTGGGCGCCCTGGTCGAGCAGACGGCGGGCCTGATATTCCGCCGCGACCGGATCGGCCCCGGCGATGCCGACCAGCAGGCCGGGCGGCAGCAGCGCCGCCTCGGATTCCATCCCGACCACCACCCCGACCCGGGTCTGGCCGGGAATGCCGTCGGGCCAGCAGGTGGCGGGAAAGGTTTCGGCGTCAGAGGGCATGCAGCACCGGTCCGGCATTGCCGCTGGTCAGGTTGCGGTAGCGCGCCAGAGCCCACAGCGGGAAGAAGGCGCGGTAGCCATGGTAGCGCAGATAGAACACCCGGGGGAAGCCGACCGCGGTGTAATGCTCCTCGTCCCACAGACCCTGTTCGGTGCGGGTGCGCAGCAGGTACTCGATGCCGCGCCGCACCGCCGGGCTGTCGCCCTCGCCCGCCGCCATCAGCCCGAGTACCGCCCAGGCGGTCTGCGACGGGGTGCTGACCGGACCCTCGCCGCGCGGCTGGCCGTCCCAATAGGAACGGCCGTCCTCGCCCCAGCCGCCATCCGCGCGCTGCTTGCTTTCCAGCCACGCCACCGCCTTGCGGATCGCCGGCAGGCCGTGATCGAGCCCGGCGGCGTTGAGCGCGCACAGCGCCGACCAGGTGCCGTAGACGTAATTGGTGCCCCAGCGGCCGAACCACGAACCGTCCTGTTCCTGCTCGGCCAGGATGTAGGCGACCCCCTCCTTGGCGACCGGATCGGTGCGGGGTTCGCCCAGCACCGACAGCACCGAGACGCAGCGGGCCGAGACATCGACCGTCGGCGGGTCGAGCAGGGCGCCGTGATCGGCGAACGGGATGTGGTTGAGGTACTGGGCGTCGTTCTCGGCGTCGAACGCGCCCCAGCCGCCGTTCCTGCACTGCATCCCGCGCAGCCACACCGCGCCCTTGTCCACCACCGCGCCGTATTTGGCGGAATCGAGCCGGTCGAGCGCGGCCATCACCACCGCGGTGTCATCGACGTCGGGATAATGCGGGTTGGCGTACTGGAACGCCCAGCCGCCCGGCGGCAAGCCGGGCCGCTGCGCCGCCCAGTCGCCGACCACGTCGGTGATCTGGCGTTCGACCAGCCAGTCGGCCGCCCGCCGCGCCGCCGCCTCGGCCTCGGCGCCGCCGGCCTCGAGCAGGGCATGGGTGGCCAGCGCGGTGTCCCACACCGGCGAGACGCAGGGCTGGACCCAGGCCCGCTCGCCTTCCTCGACCACCAGCTTGCGGATCCCCGCCTTGGCGGTCACCACCCGGGGATCGTCCTTCGGCACGCCGAGCAGATCGTACATCAGCACGGAATTGACCATCGCCGGGAAGATCGCCCCCAGCCCGTCCTCGCCGTTGAGGCGCTCATCGACGAAGGCCACCGCTTTTTCCACCGCCAGCCGGCGCAGGCCCTGGGGGAAATAGGGCTGGACCCGGTGCAGCACCTTGTCGAGGCCCCGGAAGAAATGGGCCCAGCCCGACCGCGCCGGCTCCAGGTTCCAGTTGGTGACCCGCTCGGGCGGGATGGTGAACAATTCGCGGATGTTGATCCTGAGCGGATTGCGCGCCTGCGGCTTGAGGCTCATCAGCACGATCAGCGGCACGATCACCGTGCGCGACCAGTAGCTGACCCGGTCGAGATGGAACGGGAACCATTTCGGCAGCAGCATGATCTCGACCGGCATCACCGGCACGCCGGTCCAGGGGATCTGGCCGAACAGAGCGAGCAGGGTGCGGGTAAAGACGTTGCTGGCCGCGGCACCGCCCCGGGCCAGGATCGCCTCGCGCGCCTGCTTCATGTGCGGGGCGTCGATATCGTCGCCGATCGCCTTGAGGGCGAAATAGGCCTTCACCGTGGCGCTGATGTTGAAATCGCCGCCGTGGAACAGCGCCCAGCCGCCATGGGCGCGGTCCTGGGTGTCGCGCAGATAGACGCCGATCCGCTGTTCGAGCGGCGGATCGCGTTCGTCGAGGTAATGCAGGTAGAGTACGAACTCGGCCGGAATGGTGGCGTCGGCCTCGAGATCGAACACCCAATGCCCGTCGGACCGCTGCCGCCCGATCAAGGCGGCGGCGGCATCGCGCACCGCCGCCTCGACCGCGGCGGGAGCGGGGTTGGCCGAACGTTCCTTCACTTCACTGGCAAGCACGTCGGACCTCAATCTTGCGGACGAAAAAGGGTGGGGCCGTCAGATCAGGCCGTAGCGCAGCACGCAATACAGCTTGGCCCCGGTCGGCATCCGGACCGGCGGCAGGCGCGGCTGGAAGCCCTCGGCCTCCAGCCGGCGGAACACGCCGCGATACATTTCCTTCATCAGGGTCGCCGGCCGCATCGCCCGACGCGAACAGGTGGCCATCGCCGCGTCGGATTCGGCGAAATGGCGCCGCGCCGTCTCGGCCAGCTCGCGGCAGGCCGCCGCCAAGGCGGGATGGGCCAGCACCTCGGCCGGATCGCGGCTGGCGATGCCGTGGGCCGACAGCAGCTCGTCGGGCAGATAAAGCCGGCCGATCTCGGCATCGACCGCGACGTCGCGCAGGATGTTGGTCAATTGCAACGCCATCCCGGTGGCGTTGGCGACGCGCTGGCCCTGCGGCCGGCTTTCGCCGAACACCCGCACCGACAGCCGGCCGACCGCCGCCGCCACCCGGTCGCAATACAATTCGAGCCTGGCCAGCGACGGACGGACCATCGCATTGTCGCCGTCCATCTCGCAGCCGTCGATCACCGCGATGAAATCGGCCTGGGGCAATTCGTATTCGCGGATCGGCCCCTGCAGCGCGCGGGTGACCGGATGGGTCGGCGCGCCCTGGTACAGCCGGTCGATCTCCTCGCGCCACCAGCCGAGGCGACGGCGCTTGTCGGCCGGGTCGCCCGGCTCGTCGGCGATGTCGTCGACCTCGCGGCAGAAGGCGTAGATGCCGTACATGCCGTAGCGGCGCGGCGTTTCCAGCAGCCGCATCCCCCAATAGAACGAGGTGCCGGCCGCCCGCACCCGCGCCGCCATGTCCTCATAGAGGACGGGATCGACGGTGATCATCGCTTGCCCTCCGGTCGTTGATCCTGAACCCGGCCCTTCCACACTCCGCCGCGCCCGCGATGCCAGCTCACCCCCGACTGCACCGTCGCGCCGAGATAGAACAGCGCCACCGCCGGCAGCGCCGCCGCCCAGGCCGGGGCGAGGCCGAACCGGCGCACCGTCGGCCAATAGGCGGCGGTCATCGCCACCCAGGCCAGCAGCCCGAACAGCGAACCCGACAGCGCCAGCAGCGGCGGGGCGACGAACACCAGGGTCATCGCCAGCACGGTGCCGGCCAGCAGCAGTGGCGAATGGTTGAGCTGGGCATAGGCCGAGCGGGCGATCATCCGCCACAGTCCGGACGGGCCCCAATAGGTGCGGGAACTGGTGGTGTCCCAACTGAGATCGATCCGCACCCGCCCGCCGGCGCGCTTGACCACCCCGGCCAGACTGCAATCGTCGATCACCGCGCCGCGAATCGCATCGACGCCGGCGATCCAGTCGAGCGCCTGCGGCCGGATCAGCACGTAGCCGCCGGCGGCGGCGGCGGTCGGCTGGGCCGGGTCGCGCACCCAGGCGAAGGGATAGAGCATGCGGAAGAAAAAGACGAAGGCCGGGATCACTGCCCGTTCCCACCAACTGGCGGTGCTGAGGCGGACCATGCGCGAGGCGAGATCGAGCCGTTCGGCCAGGGCGCGAGCCACCATCTGGCGCAATTCGCCCGGGGCATGGCTGATATCGGCATCGGTCAGCAGCATGAAGCCGGCCTCGGGCCGGGCGGCGCGGGCGGCGGCGAGGCCGTGATGCAGCGCCCACATCTTGCCGGCCCAGCCGGGCGGCAGATCGGGCGCGGCCAGCACGATCAGACGGTCGCCGGCCCCGATCCGTTCGGCGGCGGCGCGGGCCAGCGCGGCGGTGCCGTCGCTGCTGTGATCATCCACCACCACCACGGTCAGCCGGCCGGGATAATCGGACGACAGCAGCGAGGCGACGGTGGCGCCGATGCCCTCGGCCTCGTCGCGGGCGGGAATCACCGCCGCCACTTCCGGCCAGCTTGGCGGTTCCGGCACCGGAGCGGGCGCCTCGATCCGCCAGAATCCGCCGCGCTGGGTCAGCAGCCACCCCCAGGCCAGCAGGCCGGCCAGCCCGGCCCAAGCCGCAGCCTTCATCGTGCCACCCGGCCCTGGGCGCGGAACCACTCGACCGCGTCGGCCAGGGCCTGATCGGCCGGGCGGTGACGATAGCCCAACTCGGCCTCGGCCTTGGCCGAGGAGAAATACATCCGCCAGCGCGCCATCCGCAGCCCGTCGACGGTGAGAAACGGCTCGCCGCCGCCGAAGCGGGCCCACAATTCGGCCCCCAGCGCCAGCGGGAACAGCGGCAGGCGCGGCAGGCGGACCGTCGGCGGCTTGCGCCCGGTCAGCAGCGCGATGCGGCCGAGAATCTCCGACAGCGGCAGATTGTCGCCGCCGAGGATGTAGCGCTGGCCGATCCGGCCGCGTTCCATCGCCAGCAGGTGGCCCTCGGCGACGTCGGCGACATGGACCAGATTGAGCCCGGTGTCGAGATAGGCCGGCATCCGCCCGTTGGCCGCCTCGACGATGGTCCGCCCGGTCGGAGTCGGCTTGATGTCGCCCGGACCGATCGGGGTCGAGGGATTGACGATCACCACCGGCAGGCCGGATTCGTCGGCCATCCGCCGCACCACCGCCTCGGCCAGAAACTTCGAACGCTTGTAGGGGCCGATCATCTCGGCCAGTCCGCTCGGGGTTTCCTCGTCGGCGGCGCCGTGTTCGACATGGCCGAGGGTGGCGACCGAGCTGGTATAGACGATTCGTTCCAGCCCCGCCGCCAGGGCCGCCTGCATCAGCGCCCGGGTGCCCTCGACATTGGCGCGCAGCATCGCCGCCTCGTCCGGCACCCACAGGCGGTAATCGGCGGCGGCGTGATAGAGGCGGGCACAGCCGGCGACCGCCCGGGTCAGCGAGGCCTGATCCTCAAGCGACCCTTCGGCGATCTCGACGGACAGACCGGTCAGATTGCTGCGGTCCGAGCCCGGCCGCGCCAGCACCCGCACCCGTTCGCCGCGCGCCAGCAAGGCCCGAACGATCGCCGAACCGACGAATCCGGTGGCCCCGGTGACAAGCGTGATCCCGTTCATGCACAAACGCCCCCCTGCGCCCGAACGACATTTCGTGCGGGCGATCGGGTTAGTTACATCTTTTGTGTTGGCATCCGCCACAGTTTCTTTGATTCTGTCAGCAAATGGCCTATCCCGTAATAAGGGAATCTCTTCAAAGATGTTCGTGGCAAGTTTGGTCGGCGGCGCCTTCGCCGTCGGTGGTTACGCGTATCTCGCCTTCGCTTTCCGCCAACTCCGTTCCGTCCAGCCGCCCGGGCCGCCGCCGAGCTGGCGGCCGCCGGTGTCGGTGCTGGTGCCGGCCCACGGCACCCCGCCCCGGCTGGAGGAGTGTCTGCGTTCGATCTGCGCCCAGGATTACCCCGGGCTCCAGGTGGTGTTCGGGCTGCACAGCGCCGACGACCCGGCCCGGCCGGTGATCGAGCGGGTGCGGGCCGATTTCCCCGCGCTCGACACCGCGCTGGTGATCGACGAGCGCCGCCTGGGCAGCAACCCGAAGAACGCCAACCTCGCCAACATGCTGCCGGCGGCCAGGCACGACATCCTGGCGATGATCGACAGCGACGTGCTGCTCGAACCCGATTTCATCGCCCGCTTCATCCAGCCCTTGTCCGAACCCGGGGTCGGCGGCGTCACCAGCCTCTATTCCGGCGCGCCCGAACCCAACGCGGTGGCCGAGCTCGGCGCGCTTTATCACAATGACTGGTTCATTCCCTCGGTGCTGGTCGACCTGTCGCGCCATGACATGGACATCTGCTACGGCGCGGCGATCGCGGTCACCCGCCAATCGCTGGCGGCGATCGGCGGGTTCGAGGCGATGGCCGACGCGGTGGCGCAGGATTACGTGTTCGGCCACCAACTGTACCGCAACGGCTTCAAGGTCCGCCTCGCCCCGCCGGTGGTCGCCACCGTGGTGACGGAAACCCGCCTGCGCGACCTGATCCAGCACGAATTGCGCTGGAGCCGGGCCGTCCGTGCCATCCGTCCGCTGGAACATTTCGGCTGCATCTTCATGAGCCCGCTCGGGCCGATGCTGCTGGCGACCCTGTTCGGCTGGACCCTGTGGGTGGCGCTGCCGGCGCTGGCGGTGCAGATCGGACTGCGCCAGCACCTCCACCGCCGCCTGCGTCGGCTCTATCCCAGCCTGCCGCCGGCCAAACCCTGGCAGATCGTCGCTCGCGAATTGCTCAACGGGCTGGTGATCGGCCTCGCTTTGTTCGGCCGCCGGGTGCGGTGGAACAATCAGGTGATGGTCACCAATCACGGCCTCAGCATGAAGCGGGTCGGGTAGGGGGGGGGGGCGCCCCCCCCCCCCCCCC
>JBDLVO010000005.1:0-7412 GCA_039804805.1 Pseudomonadota bacterium | reverse complement strand
CGCCACCCGCAGGGCGGGGCCGGCCTTCAGCGCCGCCGCCGCCGCCGCCGGCAGCCCGTCCGGCCCGGCCGAGGCGGCGCCGACGGTGATGACGCTGTCGGCGCGGCCGTATTTGATCGCGTTGTCGATCAGGTTCTGAAACAACTGGGTCAGTTCGTCGGGCTGGCCCAGGATCGGGGCGAGGCCGGGATCGAGCGACAGCTCGATCCGCATCCCGCGCGCCTCGGCCAGCGGCCGCAGCGCCTCGGCGGCACCGATCAGCAGCCGGCCGAGATCGACCCGCTCGCTCGGCGCGGTGTGCTCGTTCAGTTCGATCCGCGACAGCGACAGCAGGTCGGCGATCAGCCGGCTCATCCGCTGCGCCTGCTCGGCCATGATGCCGAGGAAGCGGTCGCGCGCCTCCTCGTCGTCGCGGGCCGGGCCGCGCAGGGTGTCGATGAAGCCGGCCACCGCCGCCAGCGGGGTGCGCAGTTCGTGGCTGGCATTGGCGACGAAATCGGCCCGCATCCGCTCGATCCGCTTGAGGTCGGTCAGATCGTGCAGGGTCAGGATCGCCGAGGCCCCCTCCGGAGCCAGCCCGTCCGGCCGGCCGACCCGGGCCAGGAACACCCGCTCGACCGGCACCGGCTGGGTGAACTCGCATTCCTGGGCGCCGGCCCCGGCCAGCACCGCGTCGATCGCCTCCAGCACCGCCGGATGGCGCAGCACCAGACTGATGTCGCGCCCGACCAGCCCGCGCCCGAACAGCAGCCGCGCCGCCTTGTTGTCGCGCACCACCCGCCGGGCCGGATCGAGCAGCAGCAGCGGATCGGGCAGGCCGTCGAGCAGACCCTCGTTCCAGCGGGCCACGCTGGTCAGCTCGGCCGCCCGCTGCGCCGATACCCGGCGCAGGCCGCCGACCGCGGCGACGACCCCGCCCAGGGTGGGATCGTCGCGTCCGGGCGGCGGCCCCGGTTCGGCCCCCAGCGCCAGCGAGCGGATCCAGCCGGCCAGCCCGGCGAGGCGGACCAGATGGCTGCGCACCAGCATCGCCAGGATCAGCACCACCCCCAGCCACACCAGCGCCGCCCACAGCAGGCCGACCCGCTGCTGCGCCGCCAGCACCGCCAGCACCACCCCGGTCGGACTGGCCAGCAGCAGCGCCACCAGCGCCATCCGGCCGAGGGCGATCGGATCGCGCCGGGTCATCGCGCCCCCGTCACCGCTTGGCTTCGCGCTTCAGGGCGTCGTGGCAGGCGAGCGTGGCCAGGGTGACGATGTCGCCGGCGCTGGCATCCATCGAGGTGACCTGGATCGGCTGGGACAGGCCGACCAGGATCGGGCCGATCACCGGCACCGCGCCGACCTTCTGCAACAGCTTCGAGCTGATGGTGGCGGAATAGAGCCCGGGCATCACCAGCACGTTGGCCGGTTCCTTCAACCGGCTGAACGGGTAATGGCCGAGCAGTTCGGGATCGAGCGCGACGTCGGGGCTCATCTCGCCGTCATAGACGAAATCGACCTTGCGGGCATCGAGCAGATCGACCGCCTCGCGCACCCGGTCGGCGGTGCCGTTGGTCGGGTTGCCGAAGGTCGAATAGCTGATCATCGCCACCCGGGGCTCGTGCCCCATCTGACGGGCCTTGTGGGCCGCCTGCACCGCGATGTCGGCCAGTTGCTCCGGGGTCGGCCGCTCCAGCACGGTGGTGTCGGCGATGAACACCACCCGGCCCTTGGCGACGAACACGGTGATGCCGAACATCAGCTCGCCCGGGGCGGGATCGACCACCCGGCGGATCTCGTCGAACGCCTGCCAGTAATTGCGGGTCAGGCCGGTGACCATCGCCGCGGCGTCGCCCGCCTCGACCATCAGCGCGCCGAAGATGTTGCGCTCCTGGTTGACCAGCCGCTGCACGTCGCGATAAAGCGCGCCCTTGCGCTGGAGGCGGCGATAGAGCCGGTCGGTGTAGTCCTTGGTCTTGTCCGACAGCCGGGCATTGACGATTTCCAGCGATTCCGCCGCCGGCAGGCCGATCGAGCGCATCGTCGCCCGGATGCGGTCCTCGCGCCCGATCAGGATCGGATGGCCGAGGCCGGCATTGCTGAAGGCAACGGCGGCGCGGATCATCTTCTCTTCCTCGCCCTCGGCGAACACCACCCGGCGCGGATTGGCCCGCACCGCCTCGGTGATGGTCTGCATCCCGGCGGCGACCGGATCGAGCCGGGCCGACAGATCGCGACGATAGGCGGCCATGTCGATGATCGGCCGCCGCGCCACCCCGCTGTCCATCGCCGCCTTGGCCACCGCCGGCGGAATCGCCGCGATCAGGCGCGGATCGAACGGCACCGGGATGATGTAATCGGGGCCGTAGCGCAGGCGCCGGCCGGAATAGGCGGCATCGACCTCGTCGGGCACGTCCTCGCGGGCCAGGGCGGCGATCGCCTTGGCCGCCGCCAGCTTCATCGCGTCGTTGATGGTCGAGGCGCGGACGTCGAGCGCGCCGCGGAAGATGTAGGGGAAGCCCAGCACGTTGTTGATCTGGTTGGGATAGTCGGAGCGCCCGGTGGCGACGATCGCGTCGGGGCACACCGCCTTGACCTCCTCCGGAGTGATCTCCGGATCGGGGTTGGCCATCGCGAAGATGATCGGCCTGGGCGCCATCGACAGCACCATTTCCGGGGTCATCGCCCCCTTGACCGACAGGCCGAAGAACACGTCGGCGCCTTCCAGCGCCTCGGCCAGGGTGCGGGCCGGGGTGTCGATGGCGTGGGCCGACTTCCACTGGTTCATCCCCTCGGCGCGGCCCTGATAGATCACCCCCTTGGTGTCGCACAGGGTGACGTTCTCGTGGCGGACGCCCAGGTTCTTGATCAGTTCGAGGCAGGCGATGCCGGCGGCGCCGGCGCCGTTGACCACCACCTTGACCGAGCGCATGTCGCGCCCGGTCAGGTCGAGGGCGTTGATCAGGCCGGCGGAGGAGATGATCGCGGTGCCGTGCTGGTCGTCATGGAACACCGGGATCGGCATCAGCTCGCGCAGGCGCTGCTCGATGATGAAGCATTCCGGCGCCTTGATGTCTTCAAGGTTGATGCCGCCGAAGCTGGGGGCGAGATAGCGGACGCAATTGACGAATTCGTCGACATCGTGGGTATCGACCTCGAGATCGATCGAATCGACGTCGGCGAAGCGCTTGAACAGCACCGCCTTGCCTTCCATCACCGGCTTGCCGGCCAGGGCGCCGAGATCACCGAGGCCAAGTACCGCGGTACCGTTGGAAATCACCGCCACCAGATTGCCCTTGGCGGTGTAGTCGTAGGCGAGGTTGGGATCGCGGGCGATGTGCAGGCAGGGAAAGGCCACCCCGGGCGAATAGGCCAGCGACAGGTCGCGCTGGGTCGCCATCGGCTTGGTCGGCACGATCTCGATCTTGCCCGGCCGCCCCGAGGCATGCATCAGCAGGGTGTCGCGCTCCAGCACCGAGCGGCCATCCTCGGCCGGTTCCTCGCTGGCGCGGGTGGTATTGAACGTGGTGCTCATCAGGAAACCTTCTTCGTCTCGGGGGGAGAGAGCGGGCGAGGCTCAGGCCGGGACCGGTCCGGGCCGCTCGCAAACATGGACGTTGCTGCCGCCGGCGGCAGCCAGCAAGGCGGTGGCGGTCTGCTCCTCCTCGGAGCTGTCGACGCCGACCCACAGGATCACGCTGCCGGCAGCGAGCGCGCGGGCGAAATCCTTCGAATCCGGCAAGGCGGCGACCTCGTCGAGCACTTCCTTGAGCGCGGCGCCGCCGACTCCGGCCGCGACCAGAGCGGCGATCGCCGCGCCGACCGGGCCGGCGGCGATGGCGATCAGCCCGGCCGCCACCAGCGGCCCCTCGAATTTCAGCTCGCCGACCAGGGCGATCAGGGCGTCGCGCCACGACCGGCCGCCGCTGCTGGCGACCTCGAGCGATTCGTGCGAGGCCAGCACCGACAGGCGCGGGCGTTCGAACCCGGCGCGGATCAGCGCCTCCACCGCGGATTCGAAATGGGCGCGGTCGGCGAACAGCCCGACGGCCTCGCGGGTGGGGCGGATGGATGGGGCGGCGGTCATGGTCGGTCTCCCGGAAGGCTCCCAAGGGGCAGGCCGGCCGATTGTGACCCAACCCGGCCACCCTGCCTAGCCCTGGATGTCTGACAGTCCGATGGCAACCGGGGCGGGACCATGCGCGGCTGTTGCGCCCGGGGCCGATCGCGGGCTTTGCTGGTCGGCATCCGAACCCCTGGCAAAGGACAAAGCGATGCGCGCCGTCGGCTATCAGACCTCCCTTCCGATCAGCGATCCCGCCGCCCTGGTCGACATCGACCTGCCCCGCCCCACCCCCAGCGGCCACGACCTGCTGGTCGAGATCCGCGCCGTGTCGGTCAATCCGGTCGATACCAAGCTGCGCAAACGCTCGCAGCCGGCGCCGGGCGACTGGGCGGTGCTGGGCTGGGACGCCGCCGGCACGGTGGTGGCGACCGGGCCCGAGGCGACCCGGTTCCGCCCCGGCGACGCGGTGTTCTATGCCGGGGCGCTGACCCGGCCCGGCACCAACGCCGAGTTCCATCTGGTCGATGAGCGGCTGGTCGGGCTCAAGCCGGCCTCGCTCGACTGGGCCGAGGCCGCCGCCCTGCCGCTGACCGCGATCACCGCCTGGGAGACGCTGTTCGACCGGCTCGACGTCAAGGGCCGCCCGGTGCCCGGCGCCGCCCCGGCGCTGCTGGTGATCGGCGGGGCCGGCGGGGTCGGCTCGATCGCGATCCAGCTCGCCCGCCGGCTGACCGACCTCACCGTGATCGCCACCGCCTCGCGGCCGGAAACCCGCGCCTGGGTCGCGCAATTGGGCGCCCACCACGTCATCGACCACGGCCAACCGCTGGCGGCCCAGGTCGCCGCGCTCGGCCTCGGCGCCCCCGCCTTCGTCTTCTCCACCACCAACACCGACCAGCATCTCGGCCAGATCGCCGAGTTGATCGCGCCGCAGGGACGGTTCGCGCTGATCGATGATCCCGAACGGCTCGACGTCGGCCCGTTCAAGCGCAAGAGCGTCTCGACCCACTGGGAGTTCATGTTCACCCGCTCGCTGTTCGCCACCCCCGACCTCGCCGCCCAGGGCGCCCTGCTGACCGAGGTGGCCGGGCTGGTCGATGCCGGCGTGCTGCGCACCACCCTGGCCGAAAATTTCGGCCGGATCGACGCCGCCAATCTGCGGCGGGCTCACGCCTTGATCGAAAGCGGGCGGGCGCGCGGCAAGATCGTGCTGGAAGGGTTCTGACCGCGGGGGGCCGGAACGGAAAGCCGAGAGGCGCCGCCTCTCGGCGCTCTCCGCGCAGGGCCAAAGGCCCTGCGAACCCATTTGAAGACTTGGAGCAAGAGAAAGAGCCATCAGGTCATGACTTGATGCGGGTGCCGTTACAGGAAAAACGGCTTTGGGGGGGGAATTAACGTCTCGCTGATTATCACGGATCGAGGCGACCGGCGCGGATGGCGCCGATTGCTGCTGCCATGCCCGGCTGGGGGTGGTGTTCCGCCACGAGACGGGGGAGGAGATGCGGGCCGCCGCGATCTGCTGGCGGCGCGAACGGCGGCGGCCTCTTGACACCCGGGGCGGCTCAGCCAACCCTGTCGGGATCCCGTCCCGAGCCGCCGAGGCCCCGATGAAGCTGCGCACCTCCGCCACCTCGCCTTACGTCCGCAAGGTCTGGATCCTCGCCCACGAAACCGGGCTGGCCGACCGGATCGAACCCGTCCCGACCAACGCCTGGGATCCCGCCACCGACCTGCCCGCCGACAACCCGCTCGGCAAGGTGCCGACCCTGCTGACCGAGGGCGGCGAGGCGCTGTACGATTCGCCGGTGATCTGCGACTACCTCGATTCGCTGCATGACGGCCCCCGCCTGATCCCCGCCGGCGGCGGCCAGCGCTGGGTGCAGAAACGGCTGGAAGCACTGGCCGACGGCATCCTCGACGCCGCCCTGGTGGTGCGGAACGAAACCACCCTGCGCCCGGCCGACAAACGCTGGCCGGACTGGGTCGAGCGCCAGCAGCGGGCGATCGCCCGCGCCCTCGACCGGCTGGAGGAAGAGACGCCCGGCTGGGGCGAGACCTTCCTGCTCGGCCAGATCGCGGTGGTGGCGGCACTCGGCTATCTCGATTTCCGCTTCCCCGAGCCCGATTGGCGCGGCGGCCGCCCAGCCCTGGCGGCGTGGTTCGCCCGGGTGTCGCGCCGCCCGTCGGTGGCGGCGACGGTGCCGGCATGACCGAGGACGACCGCCTCGCCGCGCTGATCGCCCGGCTGGGGATGCAGCCCCATCCCGAGGGCGGCCATTACGTCGAGACCTGGCGCGATCCGCCGCCGCCCGGCGGCGGGCGCGGCAGCGGCACCGCGATCCTCTATCTGCTGCGGGCGGGCGAACGCTCGCACTGGCACCGGATCGACGCCACCGAGATCTGGCATTTCCATGCCGGCGCGCCGCTGCGGCTCGACCTGTCCGACGACGGAAGCAGCATGCGCAGCCTGACCCTCGGCCCCGACCCATTGGCCGGCCACCTGCCCCAGGGCATCGTCGCCCCCGGGACGTGGCAGGCCGCCGCCCCGCTCGGCGCCTGGAGTCTGGTCGGCTGCACCGTCTCCCCCGCCTTTTCCTTCGCCGGTTTCGAGCTGGCCCCCCCTGACTGGAGTCCCGATTCATGCCTCTCGCCGCCCTGATCTTCGACGTCGACGGCACCCTGGCCGAAACCGAGGAGGTCCACCGCGAGTCGTTCAACGCCGCCTTCGTCGCCGCCGGACTCGACTGGCGCTGGGACCGCCCGCTCTATCGCAGCCTGCTCAAGGTGTCGGGCGGACGCGAACGCCTGCGCGCCTACGCCCCCGACGCCTCCGACGCGCTGATCGCCGACCTGCACCAGGCCAAGACCGCCCATTACACCCGGATGGTGCGCGAGGGCGCGCTGTCGTTCCGCCCCGGGATCGAGCCGCTGATCGAACAGGCCCGCGACGAGGGGCTGAAGCTGGCGCTGGCCACCACCACCAGCCGCGCCAACATCGACGCCCTGCTGGGCGAACGCTGCGCCTGGTTCGACGTGGTGGTGTGCGGCGAGGACACGCCGCGGAAGAAGCCCGATCCCTCGGTCTATCACCTGGTGCTGGCCCGCCTTGGCCTGCCGGCGGAAAGATGTCTGGTGATCGAGGATTCGGCCCACGGCGTCCAGGCCGCCCGCGCCGCCGGCCTTGCCGTGGTGGTGACCGAGAGCGTCTATACCGGCGGCGACGATTTCAGCGGGGCGCTGGCGGTCTATCCCGACCTCGGCTGCATCGGCCTCGACCGCCTGCGCGCCCTGCGGGGGTAACCCCCTGCGGGGCTGCCGCCCCGGCCCCGCCTGTTTTTATGAAGAAAATCAAAGGGGTTCCGGG
>JBDLVO010000004.1:0-5842 GCA_039804805.1 Pseudomonadota bacterium | reverse complement strand
CACGGCGAGATATATTGCCACCGTCCTAGGCATCTGCTTGGGACCGACGTGGCGTGTCAGGTTATGTTTATAATTTTGTGGCCACCGCGCGTTGTGTCGCGGCGCCGCTTAGCCCAGCTCTTTGACCAGTTCCGGCACCACGTCGAACAGGTCGCCGACGATGCCGTAGTCGGCCACCGCGAAGATCGGCGCTTCCGGATCCTTGTTGATGGCGACGATGGTCTTCGAGTCCTTCATGCCGGCCAGATGCTGGATGGCGCCGGAGATGCCGATGGCGATGTAGAGGTCGGGGGCGACGATCTTGCCGGTCTGGCCGACCTGGAGGTCGTTGGGGACGAAGCCGGCATCGACCGCGGCGCGCGAGGCGCCGACCGCCGCGCCGAGCTGGTCGGCGATGGTTTCGAGCAGGTGGAAATTGTCGCCCGACTGCATGCCGCGCCCGCCGGAGATGACGATGCGGGCGCTGGTCAGGTCCGGCCGTTCCGATTTCGACAACTGGGCCGAGACGAAGCGGGCGCGCGCGGCCGGGGCGGCGACGCTGACCGCCTCGATGGGGGCGGCGCCACCGGTGGCGGGGGCGGCGGCGAAGGCGGTGGTGCGCACCGTCACCACCTTGATCGCGTCGGTCGAACGCACGGTGGCGAGGGCGTTGCCGGCATAGATCGGGCGGACGAAGGTGTCGGCGGCGACCACCGCGACCACGTCGGAGATCTGGGCGACGTCGAGCAAGGCGGCGACGCGCGGCAGCACGTTCTTGCCGGTGGTGGTGGCGGGGGCCAGGATCGCGCTGCGGCCGGGGGCCAGCGCCACCAGCACCGCCGCCAGCGGCTCGGCCAGCGGATGGGCCAGCGTGTCGGATTCGGCCACCAGCACCTTGGCGACGCCGGGGATCGCGGCGGCGGCCTGGGCGACCGGACCCACGTCGGCACCGGCGACCAGCAGATGGACCTCGCCGCCGAGCTGGAGGGCGGCGGCGACGGTGTTGAGGGTGGCGGGCTTCAGCGCGCCGGCTTCGTGTTCGGCCAGGACGAGAACGCTCATCGTCAGATCACCTTCGCTTCGGAGGTCAGCTTTTCCACCAGGGCGGCGACGTCGGGAACCTTGATGCCGGCCTGACGCTTGGCCGGCTCCTCGACCGACAGGGTGATCAGGCGCGGCGCGACGTCGATCCCGAGCTGGTCCGGCGTCAGCGTCTCGATCGGCTTCTTCTTGGCCTTCATGATGTTGGGCAGGCTGGCATAGCGCGGCTCGTTGAGGCGCAAATCGGCGGTGACCACCGCCGGCAGGTCGAGCGCGATGGTCTCGAGCCCGCCATCGACCTCGCGGGTGACGGTCGCGGTGCCGTCGGCCAGCGACACCTTCGAGGCGAAGGTGCCCTGCGGCCAGCCGAGCAGGGCGGCCAGCATCTGGCCGGTCTGGTTGGAATCGTCGTCGATCGCCTGCTTGCCGAGCAGGATCAGGCCGGGCTGGTCGCGCTCGGCCAGCACCGTCAGCAGCTTGGCCACCGCCAGCGGCTGCACCTCGGCGTCGGTCTGGACCAGGATGCCGCGGTCGGCGCCCATCGCCAGCGCGGTGCGCAGCGTTTCGGTCGCCGCCTGCGGCCCGACCGACACCGCGACGATCTCGCTGGCGATGCCGGCTTCCTTGAGCCGCACCGCTTCCTCGACGGCGATCTCGTCGAACGGATTCATGCTGAATTTGACGTTGGCGGTCTCGACGCCACTCTTGTCCGCCTTGACCCGGACCTTGACGTTGTAATCGACCACCCGTTTGACCGCGACCAGAACTTTCATGCTCGAGAGTACCCCGCAGGCATCCGCCGGGCGGCCGGTTGCGGGGCCGCCGGGCAAAATTGGTATTGCAATGCAAAATATAGCCCGGTGCCAGCCTTGTCAACGCCACCACTTTTGGCGGTGTGCCGCCGGGGCTTCGGCAGGCGCGGGTTGACGGACGCGAACGGGAGAGAGGGGTGACGGGGCGGCCGGGGCCGCGCCGCCGTCAGGCCTCGCTCACGCCGTGCTTTTCGACGTCGCGGATCAGTTCGATCCCCTGGATCATCTCGGTCATCATGAAATCGGCCCGCTTGATCGGCCCGCCGGAATTGGGACGGGGGAACATCCGGGCGAAGGCGCTCATCTTGACGGTCAGGCCGCACAAGGCGGCGCCGATGGTGACGTGATAGCGCTCGACCATGGTGCGGATGGCGCGGAACTCGTCCTGATTGATGTTTTCCCACATCTCGCCGGTGCGCTTTTCGAACACTTCGAGCCGGCCGGTGATCGAGGCGCTCATCGAATTGATCACCTCCTCGATCATGTCGCAGGTCTTCATCAGGTTGACGTTCTGCTTGAGCTGGAAATGGCTGCGGATCGGCGACAGCGTATCGACGCAGGCCGAGAAATAGGGTTCGAGCCGGTCGAGGCAGTGGCGGAAATAGCTGAGCGACATGAAGGTGTCGCCGTAATCCTCAAGGAAGCGCGGCACGTCGAACACCTCGATGTTGAGGCTTTCGGCCATGGTCATCAGCCGCTGGCGCGCCTTCTTGACGTCGGGGTCGCGGAACAGCTTGAGCAGATCGTCGTAGCTCTCGATCTGGATGTCCTCGCCCGAATAGATCATCTTCATCAGCGGGCGGGTGAACATGATCATGTAGCGGGTCAGTTCGGCCGACTTCTCGGGCGACAGCTTGAGCGCGGCGAAATCGTTGACGGCGATGCCGTGTTCCCTGAGCGAGATGCGCAGGCTGTAGACGTCGTAGCTCGGCAGCAAGGCGAGGCGGCGCAGCACCATCAGGTCGGGGTGGACCTGATCGGCCGGCCAGCCGAACATCGCCGGCAGCGCCTCGACCTCGACCTGACCCGAGCCGGTCTGGACGTCGGAAAAGATCTCGACCACGCTGCGCAGGCGGACGTTCTTGATCAGCCGGGCCGATTGCAGCGCCGGGGTCTGCAATGGAATGATCGACAACGGCAGGACGAACAGGGAGTCCATGTCGCTGTCATTGATCGGTTTCAGGCCATCGTCATCGTACATGGTGGACGCTATCCCCCCTCGGGTCCGCCGGCTCCGGGTCGGCCGCGGCGGCGGCGGTGACGATGATGTCACCGAATTCCCTCAAAAACACCGTGCCTTTGACGGTGCGCTCAACAAGAATCGAGCGGCGGTCGTGGTCATCGACCGCGCGCCGGATCAGGCCGAAGGCGCTCAACCGGTCGAGCGCCCGGGTGATGGCCGGTTTCGAGACGCGAAGACAGGCCGCCAGACCGCGCACCGTGTGGGGCGGCCGTTGCAGATAGACGGTCAACACCAGGGCCATCTGCCGCGCCGATAAATCGGGGGCGTCGCGGCGCACGCTCTCGACGATCGCGCCTCGCCACAGATCGAGCGCCTGGACCGGGGTGAGGCCGATACTCATCGCGAGCCCGATCTCATTTACGTCACGGCAACACTCTAGCCGCCGCCGCCGGCCCCGACAATCGCCGATTCCGTGCCGGGGCTCCTCGTTCCCGCCGGCCCGTTTCCGCCGGTCAGGGGTGGGCCGGGGCGGCGACGCGGGCGGCGATCAGCGCGAACAGGGCGCGCAGCGCCAGCGCCTCGCCGCCCTCGGGCCGGCCGGGGCGGGGGCGGCCGTTCCAGGCCAGCACGTCGAGATGGAGCCACGGCACCGTTGCCGGAACGAATTCGGCCAGGAACAAAGCGGCGGTGATCGCCCCGGCATGGGGCCCGTCCGAGACGCTGGCGAGGTCGGCGACCTTGCTGTCGAGCAGGCGGCGATAGGGGGCGAACAGCGGCAGCCGCCACAGCGGCTCGCCCGCCGCCTCGCCCGCCGCCAGCAATTCGGCGGCGACGGCATCGTCGCGGCAGAACAGGGCGGGCAGATCGGGGCCGAGCGCCACCCGCGCCGCCCCGGTCAGGGTGGCGATGTCGATCAGCAAAGCGGGATCCTCGCTGGCGGCCTCGGTCAGGGCGTCGGCCAGGATCAGCCTGCCCTCGGCGTCGGTGTTGCCGATTTCGACGGTCAGGCCCTGGCGGGTGGCCAGCACGTCGAGCGGCCGCATCGCCTCGCCCGACACCGCGTTCTCCACCGCCGGGATCAGCACCCGCAGCCGCAGCTTCAGGCCGGCATCCATGATCATTCCGGCCAGCCCCAGCACATGGGCGGCGCCGCCCATGTCCTTCTTCATCAGCTTCATCGAGGCCGACGGCTTGAGATCGAGCCCGCCGCTGTCGAAACAGACTCCCTTGCCGACCAGGGTGACGCGCGGCGCGGCGGGGTCGCCCCAGCGCAGATCGATCAGGCGCGGCCGGCGGGCGGCGGCGGCGGCGCGGCCGACGGCGTGGATCATCGGATAGTTTTCGGCCAGCAACCCGTCGCCGACCACGCTGCGGCAGGAGGCGCCATGACGGGCGGCGAGGGATTCGGCGGCGGCGGCCAGCTCGGCCGGGCCGAGATCGGCGGCGGGGGTGTTGATCAGGTCGCGCACCAGCTCGATCGCCTCGGCGGCGCGGCGCACCCGGGCGCGGTCGGCCCGCTCCGGCCACACCAGCACCGGGCCGGGCGGGCGGGGAGCGGCGCGGTAGCGGTCGAAAGCGTAATCGGCCAGCCGCCACGCCAGCGCCGCCGCCTCGGCCGCCGCCGGGCTGGGCTCGGGGTCGAGCCGGTAGCGGCCGGGCGGCAGACGGGCGGGCAGGGCGGCCAAGGCCCAGGGATCGTCGGCGGCGATCCCGGCCAGCATCCGGCCGAGCCGGCCGTCGGGACCGGGCAGGGGGGCGAGACTGCCGGGCTCGGCGGCGAAGCCGAGCGAGTCGACCCAGGGGCGGGCGTCGGGATGGGCGGCCAGCCAGCCGGCCAGTTGGTCGCGGCGCAACGCCACCAGCGGGATCGCCGGCGCGCCGGCCTCGTTGTCGACCAGGGTCTGCCGCACTCTCCTCTCCTCCCGTCGTTTTGTCGGTCGGCCCAGCATGGCCGAGAGCGGCGCGGGAGAAAAGAGGGCTTGGCGGCGCGGAACGGCGATGCGACAGTCGCCCTGTTCGCGTTGAGGCGTGGAGGATGCGATGGGATTGACCCTGGTGATCGGGACCAAGCGGTTTTCCTCCTGGTCGCTGCGGCCGTGGCTGGCGCTGAAGGCGACCGGCGCGCTGTTCGAGGAAGTCGAGATCGCGCTGCGTCAGCCGGAAACCAAGGCGGAGATCCGCAAATGGTCGCCGGCCGGCAAGGTGCCGGTGCTGATCGAGGACGGCCTGACGGTGTGGGATTCGATCGCGATCTGCGAATATCTGGCCGAACGCTTCCCGCAGGCTGGGCTGTGGCCCGATGCCGCCGCCGCCCGCGCCGTCGCCCGCGCGGTGTCGGCCGAGATGCATGCCGGCTTTCCGGTGCTGCGCCAGCGTTGCCCGATGGACCTGCTGCTCGACGCGCCGCTGACCGAGTTTCCCGACGATCTGGCGGTGGAGATCCGCCGGCTCGACGCGCTGTGGGTGGAGTGCCGGACCCGGTTCGGCGGCGACGGGCCGTTTTTGTTCGGCCGCTTCACCATCGCCGACGCGATGTATGCCCCGGTGGTGACGCGCTGCGCCACTTACCACCTGCCGCTGAGCCCGGAGGCGGCGGCCTATCGCGACGCGGTGCTGGCGTGGCCGGCGTTGCAGGCGTGGCGCGCCGCCTGCCGTTGAGGGCGATTGACAGCCCGCCGTCACAACGGAAAGATACCAGCCCCCGGGGGGGCGTGGTGAAACGGT
This sequence comes from Pseudomonadota bacterium, assembly GCA_039804805.1. GTDB lineage: Bacteria > Pseudomonadota > Alphaproteobacteria > Rhodospirillales > Magnetospirillaceae > Phaeospirillum. The sequence goes on along the minus strand of JBDLVO010000004.1, from coordinate 103 downwards.
AAACACAGACGACTTAAAATCGTCCGGCTTCGGCTTTGCGGGTTCAAGTCCCGCCGCCCCCACCAGCTTGAAAACAAAAGGGCTCAGCCCCCCTGCGGGGGGG
>JBDLVO010000003.1:0-3690 GCA_039804805.1 Pseudomonadota bacterium | reverse complement strand
CGAGTAATGAATCGCGCCAAGCCATGTCAGCCCGCCATCATCGACGGGCCGCGGTCGAGCCGCAACGCGAGGTTGCCCGACTGGCTCGACACCCGCGGGGTCGCCCCGGGCGGCAGCCCCTCGAACCGCACCACGATCACGTTTTCCCCGCCGACGGGCGCACCGGCCGGAGAGGCGGCCGTGGCCGTCAGCGGCTGCGGCCCGATCGCGGCCGGCGTTGCGGCGGCGATTGCTTCGGCCGCCAGCGCGCGCCGGGTGGCCTCGCCTTCGCGGTCGGCCGGACGCTCGTACAGCTTCGAGATGATGGCGCCGGCGTCGGCCGCGCTGTCGGCCCCGGCCAGGGCCAACCCGGCCCGACGTTCGGCTCCCCGCAATTCGTAATCGACGAAAGCCATCTGCTCTTCGTGGCTTGACAATCGTATGTCGTGGCCGAACCGGGTCGCGAAGGCGGCTTGGCGGTCTGGATGCCATTGCGCGAGGCCATAGGCCTGTCCGCGATCACCGACAGCACCGGCGTTGAATTTCGATTCCTGGCCGAGATTGGCTGCAATTCCGGCGGCTTGAGCATGGGTCCAGCCCTTGCCTTCGAAGAAGGCGACCGCGTTCTTAACGATGTCGGAATGGGCAGCAGCATCATAGGCAGCACCGGCTACGCTCTTGACGCTGCTCCAGGCCTCGGCACCGGTGCGCTTGACGGCGGCGACCGCCGATTGCGCGCGTGCCTTGACCCCCTCCCGGGGGGGCGAGGCGCCCGAGCCTTTGGACGGGCCGGCGGCTTTCTCGGTCGCTGTCCCACCATCATTCAAACCCAGCATGTCGCGTAGCGGTGCCGGGAGATCGGGCAGCTTCTCCTTGACCCCCCGGATCAGACTGTCGATCAGATTGCGCCCGGCTTCGGCCAAATCGATTCCGAACAGGTTCTTGACCAAGCCATCCCACGCCTCGGCGACCAGGGTCCAGGGGTTGAATTCAACCAGGACCTTGACGATGCCGTCGGTCCAGGATTGGTCGAACGCCGTCTTGACCGCGTCCATCTTGGCACCCCACCAGGCACCGATCTGGCCCCAGTTGCGGTAGATCAGGTAGGCGCCGCCAGCGATCGCCGCGATACCGGCGACGATCCATGTCACCGGACAGGCGGCCAGCGCGGCCGAGAAGGTGCCGATCGCCCCGGTGGCGGGGATCAACGCGGTGAGCCGGGCCAGCCCCAACACCCCGGTCAGCAGACGAATCCCCTCGACGGCACCGGCGATCCAGCGGATGGCGTGGCCGATCGTGGCGAAGGCGGCCAGGGCCAGCACGATCTTGCCGACCGCGCCACTGCCGGCTGCCATCGCGTCGGCGAACAGTCGGACCGGGGTGGTGAACACGCTTTCCGCCGCCCGGGCCATCGAATCCCGCAGCCGGTTCATCGAGCCGCTGAGCGTGCGCGAGGCTCGCGTCGCCCGATCCATCATGTCGGCGCCGTCGCCCTGGGCGGCGAGGATACGGTCCATGGTGTCGGACCGTCCGGTCGCCTTCACTTCGCCGGCCACCGCCTTGAACATCCGCGCGCCGGAATCGCCGAACAAGGCATCGAGCCGGGCGATCGCCGCCACCTGCTGATTCTCTGGCAGGCGCATCGCCTCGACATACTTGCCGGTCATCTTCTGCATCAGCAGCCGGATATCCTTCACCCGGCCATTATCGTCGGTGATCCGCTCGCCCAGCCCCTGCGACAACTGCGCCTGGTAGCCCCGGTCGGTCAGGTCGTGCAGCCAGCCTTCGGTGGCAGCGATCGCCTTGCGAGCATTACCGCCCGCCCCCTTGGTGGCCACGGCATACACCGCGCCGAGCGACGCGACCGCGCCATGCCCCTTCATCCCGAGCTGTTCCATCGAATCGCCCAGGCGGTCGAACGCTTCGGCGAACGCCGGCACCCCGCCCTCGATTCCCGCGAGTTGCCGGCGCAACAGCGCCACGGTGTCCGCTACTTCTCCGGTGTCGGTCATGTGCATCTTGGTCTGCAGGACCGAAAACATCTTGCCGGTTTCTTCGGCGTTGCCACCAAGAAGCTGGAGGGTGGCGGCGATCGTCCGATTGTTGGCCTCGAACATTTCGCTGGTGCCGCCATTGGCCCTGAAGGCGCGGTAGGCCTCCATCATCGTAGCCTGACCGACGCCAAATTCCTGCGAGGCCGCATGCAAGGTGTCCCGCAGCCCCCCCACCGCCTCATCGGCCATCCCGGTATTGATTTTCATCCGCTGCCAGTATTCGTCCTGGCCGGCGACATCCTTGATCGACAGGCCCTCGGCGACCATCGCCCCGAGGCCCCCATAGGAGCGGGCGAATTTCTCGCTGGTCTCACCCGCAGCCCGGCCGAGCGCCGCCATCCGACCGATTGCACCATGGACCCGGTCGCCCAGGCTGCGGACCGATTTCTCGGCCCGCTCCATCCCCTTGCCGAGCCGGGTGGCGGCCTGGTCGCCGGCCTCGCCGACCGCTGCGGCGGCCTGGGCCGGCTCGGCGAGGGCGCTGGCGATTCCCTTGATCGGCGCCGTCGCTGAATCGAGCACGTTGAAGATCAGGCTGAACGCCATGCTGCCGGCCATGTCACCCTCTCTTCAACAACCCGTGAATCCGCTTGGCCTCTGTGTGCCATGCGTTCAGCTCGGCCACCGTCATGCCTTCGACCACGTCGAGGCCGGTGTGCAGGATCCCCGCGACGTCGGCGGCTAGGCCGCGCCAGTCTCGGGGAAATTCCCCAAAAAACGGGACAGGACCGCGCTCAGGATCAGGCCGTCGAGCGCATCGATCTTGCCCAGGGTCAACGGACCGATCCCCGACAGGATCGAGAGCAGCTTGGCCGAGGCCGCGACATTGCCGGCGCTGGCGTCGCGGTTGGTCCGCATTTCCTTGAAGGTCGGTCGCCGCAGGGTGACCGTCGCCACTTCGCCCTCGTGGGTGGCAAGCGGGGCGCGCAGGACGAACGTGGCCCCGTCATCGTGCCAGGTGATCCGCGCGGCATAACGGTCGGGCAGGTCGCCGACATAGCGGTCGGAACCGGGCAACCGGTCGAGATAGCCGGCGACCAGCTCGGACAGCACCAGAGAATCTTCGCCGTCGATCCTATCGAGCGCCTGCACCGTCACCCCGCCGATACGGGCGATCAGCCAGGCCACCTGGTCGAATTCGTCGCCCGGCTGCTTTCTCTGGGCAACGATGTCGTCGAGAGTGGGACGGCGCAGGGTGAGAAAGCCCACCTCACCCTCGGCCGTCTTGGCCGGTTTGCGCAGGGCGAGGGTGGCGGTACCGTCTTCGTCCCGTTCGATCCGGTCGGCGTAACGATCGATCAACAGCATGGTCATCCTCCGTTAAACCCGTGTCGCGACGCCGGAGAAACTGATCGGAATGACGCCTTTGTTGGCGTCGAGCCCGTCATCCTTGGTGTAGACGGCCGAGGCCATCAGATAGACCGGCCCGTTGTCACAGGCGAACATCACCGTCACGGTGGAGAGGGTGAACAGATCGATGACGAAATCCGGGGTGTGCAGGAAATTGGCCTTGATCACCGATGGCACCGACTTGGTGGTGTAGCCGGCGGCCTTGCCCCGGCTGTCCATCACCACGGTGTTTTCGATCCCCGCCACCGAGGACAGTGTCGCCCCCTCCTGGCTGGTCTCGACATAGGCGCCGTCGATGTAGATGTCG
>JBDLVO010000002.1:0-2881 GCA_039804805.1 Pseudomonadota bacterium | reverse complement strand
TGTTCCAGATCAGCGCCGGCGGCGAAAGCACGGTGGTCGATCTCAACCTGCCGCCGTCCGAGGGCTACGAGCCGCCCTATCCGCTGGCCGACCATCTGCTGAAGCGGGAATATTTCGCCGTGGTCCATTCCGGCGAGGGCGACGGCTGGGACATCGACCGGCCGTCGATGGCCTCGATCGTGATGTATCAGGGGCGGATCTTCCTGGTCGATGCCGGGCCCAACATCCTGCATTCGCTGAACGCGCTGGGGATCGGCCTCAACGAGGTCGAGGGGCTGTTCCACACCCATTGCCACGACGACCATTTCGCCGGGCTGACCGCGCTGATGCGGGCCGATCACCGGCTGAAATATTTCTCGACCCCGCTGGTGCGGGCGGCGGTGGCGCGCAAGCTGGCGGCGCTGCTGGGCATCGGCGAGGCCGATTTCTCCGCCTGGTTCGATTGCCGGCCGCTGGCGGAGAATTGCTGGAACTCCATCGACGGGCTGGAGGTGATGCCGGTGCCGTCGCCGCATCCGGTCGAGACCAGCGTGTTCCGCTTCCGCGCCCTCGGGCCGGACGGCTACCGCAGCTATGCCCACCTCGCCGACATCTGCCGGCTGTCGGTGCTGCGGGGCTTCGTCACCGACGACCCGACCGGACCGGGGATCAGCGCCGCGCTGTACGAGCAGGTGGCGACCGCCTATCTCGAACCGGCCGACCTCAAGAAGATCGATGTCGGCGGCGGGATGATCCACGGCGACGCCTATGATTTCCGCGACGATGCCTCGGACAAGATCATCCTGGCCCACACCGCCCACCGCACCACCCGGGCGCAGAAGGCGATCGGCTCGACCGCCTCGTTCGGCACGGTCGACGTGCTGATCCCCTCCAACCACGATTTCATCTGGCCGTTCGCCTGCGACGCGCTGGAAAGCTATTTCCCCGGCATTCCCCGCCACCAGATCCGGGTGCTGCTCAACAACCGGGTGGCGACCTTCAATCCCGGCACCATCCTGATCAAGGAAGGGGGCGTGCCGCAGGCGATCTATCTGCTGTTGTCGGGCAGCGTCGAGATGCTGCCGGCCGAGCGCGGTCCGCGCGGGCTGCTGTCGGCCGGGGCGCTGCTGGGCGAGATGCCCGGTCTGTTCGGCGCGGCGGTGGGCGAGACCTATCGCGCCGTCAGCTTCGTCCGCGCCCTGGCGATTCCCTGCTCGCTTTATCAGGCGTTCGTGCGCGGCAACGCGCTGTTCCCGGTGATGGCGCGTCTTCAGGAACGGCGCGAGTTCCTGGCCCGCACCGCGCTGCTGGGCGAGGTGGCCTCGTCGCGCCGGCTCAACCGCATCGCCCAGGCGGCGGAGCGGCGGCCGGTGGCGGCGGGCGAGGCGGTGACCCTGCCGGCGGCGACGGTGGCGCTGATCCTGAGCGGCGCGATCGGGCGGTGGCAGGGCGACGGCCTGATCGAGAGCCTCGGCCCCGGCGCCTATTTCGGCGAGGAGGCGGTGCTGCCCGGCGCGGCGCTGTCGCTGGCGGTGCGGGCGCTGGAGGCGGGCGAATTGCTGCTGCTGCCGGCGGCGGAACTGGCGGACATCCCGTCGGTGCGGTGGAAACTGTTCGAAAGCGCCGCCCGGCGCGGCTCGCGGCCGGGCGGAGGCGAGCCGCCCCCCCGCGCCGAGGCCGGGCTGCGCTGGGGCGAGGGCTACGCGGTCGGGGTGCGCCGGGTCGATGGCCAACACCGCCGGCTGGCTGAGATCAGCAACAGCGTGCTGGGCCGGCTGGGGGACGAGCGGTCCGGGTCGGCGCTGGACGAGGATCTGGGACGGCTGCGCGACTATGCCCTGTTCCATTTCGGCGAGGAGGAACAGTTGATGGTGCGGCACCAGTACCCGCAGTTCCAGGCCCACCGCGCCGAACACCGCCGCCTGATCGACCAGATCGAAACCATCCGCGCCGAGATCGGCCACGCCCGGGACCGCGAGCGGGGCGAGATGGAAAGTTTCCTGCGCGACTGGCTGGTCGATCACAGCCAGACCGAAGACCGCGCGGCGGCCCGGTACCTCAATTCGCAGGGGGTGTATTGATCGATGCGGGCTCCGCCCGCGCCCACCAAGGGCCGGGGGCCCTTGGAACCCATTGATGGGAGTCTGGGGCCAACAATGGCGCCAGGAGGTGAGAGGCGAGGCATGCCTTGAGAAGTTGGGCTGATTGACGTACATATCGGGTCGGAGGTGACGATGGTCACGACGGCAAAAACCGACCGGGGGCTTCGGGATGAGCGGCTCGGGTTTCGGCTCGATGAACCCACCAAGGCCTTGATCGAGCGGGCGGCGCAACTTGAGCGGCGCAAGCTGACGGATTTCTGTGTGACGGCCCTCACGGACGCCGCCCGGCGAACCATTGCCGAGCATGAGACGCTCGTCCTGTCCGATCAGGATCGAGCCGTTTTTTTCGACGCCCTGGTCGATCCGTCGGCTCCGAACGAAAAGTTGCAACGCGCGTTTGCCGAGCACCGGCGCCGGGTTGTGCGGTGCGGTGAAGGGTGACGGGAGACCTTCGGGTCGTCCTCCTCGACGCGCGGCACGATAGGGGAAGCTTCACCTGTGGCGTCGAGAGTCTGGATCGCTATCTTAAAACCCAGGCCGGGCAGGATGTTCGCCGGAAGGTGAATGCCGTGTTCGTCCTGAGCGAGGTTGGCGCCCCGACCCGTATTCTCGGCTACTATACCCTTTGCGCGATGGCGGTTTCCCACGGCGCCGTGCCGGAAGCCGCCCGCAAGCATCTCCCGCGCTATCCCCTGGTGAGTGCCACTCTGATCGGTCGGCTGGCGGTCGCCAAGGAGCGTCAAGGGCAGAGCCTGGGCGCGGTTCTGCTGGCCGATGCCTTGCAGCGGGCGTTCGCGAGC
>JBDLVO010000001.1:0-4528 GCA_039804805.1 Pseudomonadota bacterium | reverse complement strand
GTCACCACCGCCCCCGGCATCCGGCCGCTGTCGGCGGTGGTATCGACCTGATAGAGCGGGGCCGGCGCGGCCTCGGCCGACAATTGATCGATGGTGGTGGCGACCTGGAGGTCGGTCTGGCCGCTGCCGAAGCCGATTACCGCCCGCCGCAGGCGGTTGCCCTCGTCCACCGTCAGGAACGCGCCGCGCACCATCCAGCCGCTGCGGGGTTGCGGCGTGTCGGCATTCCAGCGCTGGGCGGGGATGCCGGCCTTGGTCAGATCGGCGACGATGGTCGATGCCATCAGATCGACCAGCGACCGCGCCTGGGATTCGCGCGACTTGAGCAGACCGAGCGGCCCGTTGCCGAGCAATCCCGGCCGGGGCAGCGCCGCCAGCGGCGATTCGGAGCGGATCTCCTCGGCCAGGAGATCGAAATCGGCGACATAGACCACCGACGGCACCGACGCCGCCCCGGTCGCCTCGTCGTGCCGCGCGGTGACCTGCGCCTGGGCGCAGGCGGTCAGGGCCAGCATGGCCAGACACAGGAAATACTTGCGGCCCATGATCGAAACGCCCCCTTCGCTTGCGCCGATCGCGATGATACCCGCAAGGCGGCATCACGGCAAAGAAACGAAAAAGAAGGGGGGTCCGGGGCATCGCCCCGGTTGGGTTTGGGCGAAAGCCCAACCCGTCCGGGAGCGTTCAGGGCCTCAGCGCTTGCCGATCATCATGTTGCGGGTGGCGGCGGGCAGGGTGACCACCAGCCCGTCGAGGTCCTCGGTCATGATGATCTGGCAGCCGAGGCGGGAGGTGGCGGTCAGGCCGAAGGCGAGGTCGAGCATGTCCTCCTCGTCCTCGCTGGCCTGAGGCAGGCGGTCATACCATTCCTTGGCCACCACGACATGGCAGGTCGAGCAGGCGAGCGAACCTTCACAGGCGCCTTCCAGTTCGACATGGCCGCGATGGGCGGCTTCGAGCACCGACTGGCCGAGGGCGGCCTCGATTTCGGTGCGCGAGCCGTCGGGATTGATGAAGGTCAGTTTGGGCATGAGGGTCCCTGTCGGTCGGAAGGTGAGGGGTCAGCTATCGAGCGCGTCGACCGCGACGCCGGCCAGGGCGTTGCGGATGCCACGGTCCATCCGCCGCTCGGCGAAGGTCTTGGTGGCGGCCTCCAGCGCCTCGGTGGCGGCCAGCACCGCCTCGCGGCTGTTGGTGGCGACGGCGGTGTCGATCGCCTTGATCGCGGTCTCGATCTCGTCCTTTTCGCCGGCCGACAGCAGGTCGGCATCGACGCCGAGCGCGGCCTGGACCGCCAGCACCGAGCGGCGTGCCTCGACCACCGCCTCGGCCAGCAGGCGGCTTTCCATGTCCTCGCGGGCATGTTCGAGCGAATCGCGCAACATGGTGGCCATTTCGTCGTCGGTCAGGCCGTAGGACGGCTTGACCGCGATCTGCTGTTCGGTACCGGTGGTGTCCTCGCGCGCCGAGACGGTCAGCAGCCCGTCGGCATCGACGGTGAAGGTGACGCGGATGCGGGCGGCGCCGGCGGTCATCGCCGGGATGCCGCGCAGGACGAAGCGGGCCAGCGAGCGGGTCTGATCGACCATTTCGCGCTCGCCCTGGACGACGTGGATGGTCATCGCCGTCTGGCCGTCCTGATAGGTGGTGAAGTCCTGGGCCATCGCCACCGGGATCGGGGTGTTGCGCGGGATCAGCTTCTCGACGATCCCGCCCATCGTCTCAAGCCCCAGCGACAGCGGGGTGACGTCGAGCAGCAGGGTGTCGCCGCCGCGCGTCAGCGCCTCGGCCTGGAGGGCGGCGCCGACCGCCACCACCTCGTCGGGATTGATGTCGGCCAGCGGCGGCCGGCCGAACAGCGCCTCGACCGAACGGCGCACCAGCGGCATGCGGGTGGCGCCGCCGACCAGCACCACGCCGTGGATGTCGCCGATCTCGATCCCGGCATCCTCGATCACCTGACGGCAGATCGCGATGGTGCGGTCGATCCAGGGGGCGGCGAGGCCCTCCAACTGGTCCTTGGTCAGGCCGTGCCGACTCGACACCCCGCCCAGCTCGATCCGCCATTCGCCCTCGGCCTGGGTCGAGAGGCATTCCTTGGCGACACGGGCGGCGGCGAGGATCTGCTTGACCTCGCCCTCGGTCAGGGTCGGCTGGGCGCCCACGCGCTCGGTCAGGAAATGCTCGGCTACCGCATGGTCGATGTCGTCGCCGCCCAGCGCGGCGTCGCCGCCGGTGGCGCGGACCTGGAACACCCCCTTTTCCATCCGCAGGATCGACAGGTCGAAGGTGCCGCCGCCGAGGTCGTAGACGGCATAAAGCCCTTCCGAGCCGTGATCGAGCCCGTAGGCCAGCGCGGCGGCGGTGGGTTCGTTGACGAGGCGCAGCACCTCGAGCCCGGCCAGGCGGGCGGCGTCCTTGGTGGCGGTGCGGGCGGCGTCGTCGAAATAGGCCGGCACGGTGACCACGGCGCGATCGACCGGCTTGCCCTGGGCCTCCTCGGCACGGGCGCGCAGCACGCGCAGGATGTCGGCCGACACCTCGACCGGGGTCAGGGTGCGGCCGGCGACGCGCAGCCGCACCATGCCGCCCTCGGCGGCGGTGTCGAGCTGGTAGGGCAGGGTGCCGGCCAGCGCCTTGACGTCGTCGGCGCCGCGGCCCATCAGCCGCTTGACCGAACTGACCACCCGCTCGGGCGCTTCGAGGATCATCCGCCGCGCCTCGCGGCCGACGATCACCCCGCCCTGGTCGTCATAGCAGGCCACCGAGGGGACCAGCGCCTTGCCCTCGGCGTCGCGCAGCACCTCGACCGCGCCGTCGCGGGCCAGCGCCACCACCGAATTGGTGGTGCCGAGATCGATCCCGACGGCGAGGCCGCGCTCCTCCTGGTGGGGGGCCGGGCTCTCGCCGGGTTCATGCAGTTGCAGCAGCATTCAGGGCATCCTCGTCAGGCGGGACTTCTTGGCGCGGGCCTCTTCGGCCAGCTTGACCAGGTATTTGAGACGGATGGCGAGATGGGCGGCCTGCTCCAGCTCGTCGGCGTTGAAGGCGGCGGAGATCCGGCACTGGCAGGCCAGCACCGACGATTCCGCCTCCATCGCCAACTGGGCGACCTCGTCGGCGCTGGCGGCCTCGGCCAGTGCCTCGCGCCGCTCCATCTGCTCCATCAGCAGGGCGCGGTCGTTGATGGTGCCGCAGGCGGTCAGATCGACCGGCCGGCCGCGCAGCGCCAGCAGGGCGGCGGCGCGCTTCAGCGGGTCCCTGAGGGTTTCGTAGGCCTCGTTGATCGCGGTGGCCTGGGCCTGCGACAGCGCCCGCTCGCGCGGCGCGCGGGCGGCGAAGCGGTCGGGATGCAGCCGCATCTGGAGGCCGAGATACTGGCGTTCGAGTTGGGCGAGGTCGAGATCGAACGAGGCGATCAGGCCGAGCCGGGTGAAGGGATCGACCGCGCCCGGTCCCTGCACCGCGCCGCAGACCGAGCAGAACAGGGCGCGGGCCGCCACCGGCCCCTTGCAGGACCAGCAGGGGACGATCCGGGCGGCGGACGCCGCCGCTCCCGGCGCCTCAGACGTGGAAGGATTCGCCACAGCCACACCGGCCCTTCTCGTTCGGGTTGCGGAAGACGAAACCGGACTGCATCTTGTCCTCGACGAAGTCCATCTCGGTGCCGAGGATGAACATCGTCGCCTTGGGGTCGATCAGCACGGTGACGCCGTTATGCTCGACCACCTCGTCGTAGGGGGTGCGCTCGTCGGCATATTCGAGGGTGTAGGACAGGCCGGAGCAGCCCTTCGACTGGACGCCGATACGGATGCCGGCCGACGGCTTGCCGCGCTTGGCCAGCAGGGCTTTGACCCGCTCGGCGGCGGCGTCGGTGACGATGAGGGGGGCAGGGCTCATGATGCGGATCCTCGCGAAAGTCTGAACAGGAAACCGGGGGCGGCCAAGCCTACTCCGCCGCCGCGCTGTCGTCCTTGCCGGACTTGGTGCGGTAATCGGCGATCGCCGCCTTGATCGCATCCTCGGCCAGCACCGAACAATGGATCTTGACCGGCGGCAGCGCCAGTTCCTGGGCGATGTCGGTGTTCTTGATCCGGCCGGCCTCTTCCAGGCTCTTGCCCTTGACCCATTCGGTCACCAGCGAGGACGACGCGATCGCCGAGCCGCAGCCGAAGGTCTTGAACTTGGCATCCTCGATGATGCCCTCGGCGTTGACCTTGATCTGGAGCTTCATCACGTCGCCGCAGGCCGGGGCGCCGACCAGGCCGGTGCCGACCGAGTCGTCGTTCTTGTCGAGCGAGCCGACATTGCGCGGATGTTCGTAGTGGTCGATGACCTTGTCGCTGTACGCCATGATATTCTACTCCCAGTTGCGGCGGACCATCAGTCCGGAATTATTCCAAATCATCGTTCCGCACTCAATGCCCGACGCGACTTAATGTTCGGCCCACTGCACCGTGCTGACGTCGATGCCTTCCTGGTGCATATCCCACAGCGGGCTGAGCGAGCGCAGGCGCTCGACCGTGCT